>CAYRTD010000041.1:0-26134 GCA_964426915.1 uncultured Bacteroidaceae bacterium
GCGCAAAAATTTTAAACCGCAGTATACTAATGTATTCGAGGATTTAAAATTTTGTACCTCCGCACGCTGTCGCTGAAGCTTCCGCGAGCGTAGAAGCTCTGTGCTCCGCCTTCAGGCAAGCTTTCGGCGGCCGAAGGGAGACGCTGGCGTAGGCGCCTAAAGATTCAGCGACACGTGGATAGCCACTTAATATTATGGGATCCCTCGCTATTGCTCGGGATCAGTTCGACTAAATGATTTTGAAAATCAAAATCATAGTCTCACTGACATTATGGACAGACACTAGTTATGTTATCTTTAACAAAACTATAACCAACCCTGCCACAAACATTGAGAGAAGAACTCCCCTTGCAGACCTCAGCTTGTTTGTCCAAATAAATAGAAAAAATAGTAATAAATTAGGAATCAGGCAAATACTGATTATTTTCGATAAGACATTTATTTGATAAAGAGAACCGAGATACTCAAAAAAGTTATTGTCATTCATCCTTACCCATATGATGACCGATAGAAAAACTATGGGTAATAATATTCCCGGAATAAAACCGCTTAGAAGGTTATTGTTGATTTTAAATGCCATTTAAATCCCAGTTGTTTAAATCTTCGATTGAATGATAAGAAGTTAAATCGACTTTCACCGGGACTATGGATACATAACCGTTGCGTAGTGCGCTTTCATCTGTGTCTTCGGAATCGGGTTCATCATTGAAAAATGATCCTGTCAGCCAGTAATATTCGCCATTATGAGGATCGGTGCGTTTATCAAATTCTTCTTTCCAGTAACCCCGGGCCTGCCGGCAGATTTTCATGCCCCGGATCTCTTCTTTTGGTATGGCTGGAATATTTACATTCAAACAAACCCCTACCTCAAGCCCTTTGTTGAATATGTTTGTTATGACTTTTTTTACCACTTCTTTTGCAAAATTAAAATCAGCATCAGGATGGAAGTCAAGTAAGGAAAAACCGACTGAAGGTATAAGATTGATACAGCCTTCCATTGCAGCAGCCATAGTACCGGAGTATACGACACTGGATGAGGCGTTCGATCCGTGATTGATCCCGGAAAGTACGAGATCAGGCTTTCTGTCCATTAAACTGTTGAATGCAAGTTTTACACTATCAACGGGAGTACCCATAATACTGTATTTGGTCAGCTGTCCGTTCCCCTGGAGTTTCCTGACCCTCAGCGGGGTCTTTATTGTTATCGCATGAGACATTCCCGACATGGCCTCTGTGGGTGCGGCCACCACAACCCGGCCAAATTCAAGTGCGGCTTCTTCGAGGCATTTGATCCCCTTGGCATCCACCCCATCATCGTTGGTTACAAGAATAAGTTTTTCGTCTTTCACTGTTGCTCTCCGTTAAAGATTTACAAAAATATTGAATTCGGAGTAATCTACAAGCGCAGAAAGTAATATTGTTTAGAAAACTCTCGGGCGAAATTATGGAATTTATACAGGATCCCGGGCTTGTAAGTCTTTTCAGATATTATCATTATCTCAGCGATGGAATTAATAGTCCTGAAAAAATCCGTAAGAATCAGGCACAGTGCCGGCTTTATCCGGAATCCCATCTATAAACATATACTTTTCAATAATCAGTGAATTTTTCTACTTTTGTGATTCATAAAAATTCAGTAACCTGATGAAAATTTCCTATAACTGGCTAAAAGATTATATCAGTGATCTGCCTTCACCTGAAAAGACCTCCGAAATCCTTACAGACACAGGTCTGGAGGTAGAAGGGCTTGAAAAATTTGAAAGTATAAAAGGAGGCCTTGAGGGGGTCGTGATCGGGAAAGTATTGACCTGCAAAAAACATCCCGATGCAGATAAACTAAGTGTAACAACCGTGGATATCGGTGAAGAAAAAGCTTTACCAATTGTTTGCGGGGCTCCTAATGTAGCGGAAGGTCAGAAAGTTGCCGTAGCAAGAGTCGGCACTACTCTTTATATGGGAAATGACAGTCTGACCTTAAAGAAAGTAAAGATCAGGGGAGAACTTTCCGAAGGAATGATCTGTGCTGAGGATGAACTGGGACTGGGAGAGGATCATGAAGGTATAATAGTGCTCGATGACGATGCGGAAATTGGTTCTCCGGCCAGAGATTATTTTAAAGTGGAAAGTGATCATGTTTTTGAAATAGGTCTTACACCCAATCGCATTGACGGAGCATCTCATATAGGTGCAGCACGCGATCTTGCGGCCTTTCTCGGTCAGGAAAAAAAAGTCAGTGTTCAAAAACCCTCTGTAAGTTATTTTAAGGTAGATAATACCGATAAAACATTCAAGGTATCGGTAGAAGAACCTTCAGGATGTATCCGGTATTCCGGGCTTACTCTTTCCGGACTGGAAGTAAAGGATTCACCCGGCTGGCTTAAAAACAGGCTGAAAGCTATCGGACTGCACCCCATCAATAATATTGTTGATATTACGAATTATGTACTGCACGAAACGGGTCAACCCCTTCATGCCTTCGATGCCGGCAAAGTAAAGGGTGGAAAAGTAATCATTAAAACCCTGCATGAAGGTACGGTCTTCACAACCCTCGACGGAATAGAAAGAAAACTTTCAGCAGAAGATCTCATGATATGTAATGAAGAAGAGGGTATGTGTATAGCAGGAGTACTTGGAGGTATAGATTCGGGCGTAACCGGAGCAACTACCGCAATTTTTCTTGAGAGTGCTTGTTTTAACCCCATCTATATAAGAAAAACGGCAAAAAGACATGTGATCAATACAGACAGTTCTTTCAGATTTGAGAGAGGTACAGATCCGAACATAAGCATTTATGCATTAAAACGAGCTGCCCTGCTGATGAAGGAAATTGCCGGTGGTGAAATCTCTTCTGAAGTCGTTGATATATATCCGGAACCCGTCGGTGACTTTGAAATAAAACTGGAATATTCATATCTTTTTAACCTGATGGGCAAAGAGATAGAGAAAGAAAGAATAAGAAATATTCTAAGTAGTCTGGACATAAAAATTACGGAAGAATCCGCAGAATCGCTTCTTCTTGCTGTTCCTCCCTACAGAGTTGATGTCCAAAGGCCTGCCGACGTCGTTGAAGAAATTCTCCGCATTTATGGTTACAATAATATTGAAGTAAGTGAGAATCTGAGGTCGACTCTTTCATTTATAGAGAAACCAGACCGGGAAAAGATAAATAATCTGACTTCCGAAATCCTGTCAGCCAATGGATTTGCAGAGATGATGGCCAATTCACTTACATCGGCCGATTATTACAAAGGAATGGATGATAATCTGGTCAGGATATTTAATCCTCTGAGCAGTGATCTGAATGCAATGAGGAAAACACTTCTTTTTGGCGGACTTGAGGCCATCAGATATAACCGGAACCGTCAGAAACCGGATCTGAAACTTTATGAATTTGGCAATGTATATTTTACCGGTCCTGCAGCTAATCCGGCAGACCCCCATGGAAAATATACAGAAGAATTTCATCTCGGGATATTCCTTACAGGAAGAAAAGAGAAAGAAAACTGGCTCAGTGGAAATCAAATGGTTGATTTCTATTCTCTCAAAACTGTTGTAGAACTTGTACTTCGGAAAATGGGTAAAAACCCTTTTGAACTTAGATCATCCGTATTTGATGATCAGCTTTTCGATCACGGACTGGTCTATTATCTTAATGAAAAAGAACTTGTTAGAGCGGGAGAGGTTTCATCCGGTCTGTGTAAGGAATTTGATATATCAACGGAAGTTTTTTTTGCGGAATTCCGCTGGGACATACTAATAGATTCCCTGAAAAATCAAAAAACGATCTATACAGCCATAAGCAGATTCCCGGAGGTAAGAAGGGACCTTTCAATGATACTGAACCGGAATATTACTTTCGAAGATCTCAGAAAGACAGCGCTCAATACGGAAAAGAAAATCCTCAAAGATCTGGAGATATTTGATGTCTACGAAGGAGATAAAATAGAAAAAGGAAAAAAATCCTATGCTGTAAGTTTTATTCTTCAGGATGAGAACAAAACACTCACTGATAAACAGATTGAGAAAGTAATGAGGAAAATTTCCGGAGCTCTTGAGAAGGAACTGGGAGCAAAAGTAAGATCCGGATAAATAGTAATGAAACCCGGATTTACCAGCAATAAAAATAGTTTTATAATTCTATAAAATCCACAACATGAACAAGTTATTGTTGATCACGTTTTTTCTGAGTACCTTCAACCTGCATTCTCAGGACGACCCCTATCTTCTTAAAGAAATCAAAGCCGGGGATAAAGTTAATGCCATTTGCTATTTCCCCGATGGAAAGAAAATCCTTATCGGACTTATGGATGGCACTGCTGAAATTATTGATCTGGAAAGTGGGAAAACAGATTTTTCATTCAAAGAACACTGGAAAGGTATCATGGATGTGGATGTAGCCCCCGGGGCTAAATTTTATATGACTGCAGGGGATAATACCATTAAAGTATGGTCGCCTGAAGGGAAAGAAATTTCAAGAATGCCGGGCCATACAACAACCATTTACTCTGCACAAATTGATCCCTCAGGAAAATATATTGTTTCCGGAGCCATAAATAAGGTTTTCAAATTCTGGGAAATAAAAACCGGAAAGTTGTTATACGACATGAAGGGGCATACCGATGTTGTAATGGCAGTGGCATTCAGCCATGATGGCACGCGTATTGCCAGCGGTTCAGGAGATAACACAATCAGGATATGGGAAACCGGCACAGATAAAGAGATCATGCAATTGAAAGGACACTTAAAAGATATTTATGATGTAAAGTTCAGCCATGATGGTAAATACCTGGCAAGCTGTTCAAAAGACAAGACCATCCGGATTTATGATCTTGAAAAAGGAGAACTGTACAAAACACTCACAGGCCATAAAGATTTTGTCCTGGACATTGAATTTGCACCGGGCGATCTTCATTTGATATCCTGCTCATTCGACAAAGAAATAAAACTGTGGGAAATTCCAACCGGGAAAAGTCTGTATTCTTTCATTGATCATGATGAGGAAGTCATTGATCTTTGTTTTGCCCCCGATGGAAAAAGCTTCGCATCCGCATCCCACGATAAAACCCTGAAGATCTATAATTACAGTCCGGAAATTTTCGTAGACTATTATTTCAGCAATGAGATTGTAAAAGAATTGGAAAAAAACGATCTTTTCTTACCCAGGCAAAAAGGAGAAAGCCGGAAGGATTATTCGGTGCGGGAAGAAGAAGCAAAAAAAGTCAAAGATCAGATCTATGAGCGCTATTATACCCGGTACCTTGAAGAACTAAAAAATAACAGTTCAGTTCAGGATTGAGCATTGAGTCAAGAGTCTGTTTCAGGATACCCTTTCCCTACCCCAGTCTACCTATTCATTGGTAATGCTACGTAACACTTGCATGCATTTTCAGGATTAAATCCGAAAAACTAATTTTGCAATATGTTTCCTTTTACCTGCATTGATAAAGATATGTGCCTTTCAATAAATAAAAAATTCCTCTTCCGGAGTGTAAAAAACCGGGATTCTTACAAACTGAAAAAAAGGCAGTAATGCCTGTGGTCTGCCCGGTTATTATTTCAGGATAACTTCCTCATTCCTTTGTGTTAATCATTATCAGCCCCGGGGGGATAATCTGCATTGATGGCACGTTCAATACCCCAATAAAATTTAGCAAAACATTATATAATTAAAAAAATATCAGATATGGAACTTCCTTTTGCCGAGCCTTACAAGATAAAAATGATTGAGCCCCTTAGAAAAAGCTCGATGGAAGAACGAAAAAAGTGGATCAGGGAAGCCGGTTATAATGTCTTCAATCTCAGGTCCTCACAGGTATTTATTGACCTCTTGACCGATTCCGGTACAGGAGCCATGAGCCAAAACCAGTGGTCTGCGATTATGAGTGGAGATGAGAGTTACGCTGGTTCCGCCTCCTATTATAAACTGAAAGATACCGTGAAAGAAGTTTTTGGTTTTGATCATTTCCTGCCAGCCCATCAGGGTCGTGCAGCAGAAAACGTTTTATTCTCGGTAATGGTCAAAGAAGGGGATCTTGTACCTGGAAATGCACATTTTGACACTACCAAGGGTCACATTGAATTCAGAAAAGCAACCGCGGTTGACTGCACAATTGACGAAGCTTCAGATCCCGATTCCCTTCATCCATTCAAGGGTAATATTGATCTTACAAAACTTGAAAAGCTTCTGAAAGAAAACCCCGCAGAAAAGATTCCTTTCGTATTGATCACCGCCACCTGCAATACAGCAGGCGGGCAGCCTGTCTCTCTGAAAAACATGAAGGAAGTACATCAGTTAGCTTCTGAATACGGAATTCCTGTCTATATCGATGCAGCCCGTTTTGCAGAAAACGCCTGGTTTATTCATCAAAGGGAAAAGGAGTATAAAAACACTCCGATCCCTGACATTGTAAGGGAAATGTTCAATCTGGCCGAGGCTATGACTATGAGCTCAAAAAAAGACGGCATTGTTAACATTGGAGGCCTGATTGCTTTCAGAAAAAAGGAATTATACAGGCAGGCATCGGTTTATAACATACTATTCGAAGGCTTTAATACTTATGGTGGTTTGGCCGGAAGAGATATGGCTGCCCTGAGTATCGGTCTAAAAGAGGTTCTAAGCCATTCCTATCTCGAAGCCAGGATAAACCAGGTAGAATTTCTGGGTAATAAACTCATCGAATATGGAATACCCATACAGAAACCCATTGGCGGTCATGCTGTATTTATCGATGCCAGTAGTTTTATGGAGCATATTCCCCGTGAGGAGTTCAGGGCGCAAACCCTTGCTGTTGAATTATATATTGAAGGTGGAGTACGAGGTGTGGAAATTGGCTCACTTCTTGCCGACAGGGATCCTGTAACAAGAGAAAACCGGTACCCCGAAATTGAAATGGTGCGCCTGACCATTCCCCGGAGGGTTTACACCAGGAATCATATGGAATATGTTGCAGCAACGGTGAAAAACCTGCACGACAGAAGAAAAAACATCACAAAAGGTTTAAAAATTATTTATGAAGCCCCTATTATGAGGCACTTTACGGTCGAACTGGACAGAGCGTGAAAACAATTAGTACATACAGATGTTAACATTCTTTGGGGTCTGTTATTTATTTAGGACCTTTGCGGTTTCAAAAATAATTCATGAAAGATCTTACCGAAGGTAAAGAAGGAAGAAGAATTCTGTCTTTTGCGGTGCCATTACTTATTGGAAGTGTTTTTCAACAACTGTACAATATTGTAGACAGCATTATTGTAGGTCGTGTGATCGGCAAAGAAGCCCTCGCAGCAATTGGCAATGCTTTCCCCGTGATGTTTACCCTGATTGCACTCATAATAGGAGTAGCATTTGGGGGTACGATAGTTATATCCCAGTACTTTGGAGCAAAGGATTATGAAAAAGTAAGAAGGGCGATAGGTACTATCTATGTTCTTATGTTCTCCATGGCGATAATAATATCTGCCGTGGGACTGATTTTTATTGATGAGATCCTTTCTCTGGTTGATATTCCACCTGAAATCCTGCCCCAGGCCACCTCATATCTTAAGATCATTATAGCCGGGATCTTTGTATTCTTCGGTTTTAATGGCACATCAGCAATACTTAGAGGATTGGGAGACAGCAAGACCCCGATGGTATTTATCATCATTTCGACATTCTTCAATATATTTTTCGACATTCTGTTTGTAGTTAAATTTGGCTGGGGAATAGAGGGTGCAGCCTATGCAACAATTATTTCCCAGGGAGGAGCTTTCTTATCTGCGGTTATTTACCTCAACCGCACTCATAAGCTAATCTCCATTAGAATACGAGACTTTGTATTTGATTACCAGATATTCCTTCAGAGTGTCAGGATAGGTCTGCCTACAGGCTTTCAGCAAACATTTGTAGCCCTGGGGATGATGGCCCTTCTGAAAATTGTCAATCAGTTCGGAACAAATGTAATAGCCGCATATTCAGTTGCCGGAAGGATAGATTCACTTGCTATTCAGCCCGCGATGATTTTCAGCCAGGCACTTGCAGCATTTGTAGGACAGAACATCGGTGCAGGAAAACAGGAAAGAGTGAAAAAAGGACTTATTTCCACTTTTCTGATGTCGGCGGTAGTTTCCATTATCATTACTATTATGGTTATTCTTTTCAGAGGACAACTGATTGGCCTTTTCAATCGTGATCCCGCTGTAATTCGTATTGGTGCAGAATATTTACTAATAGTAAGTTCGTTTTATATACTTTTTTCAGGAATGTTTACTATAAACGGAGTACTCAGGGGTGCCGGAGATACCCTTATCCCTATGTTCATCACCCTTTTTGCACTCTGGCTTGTAAGAATTCCCGGCGCGTGGTTTTTATCTGAAAAAATGGGAGAAACAGGAATCTGGTGGGCCGTACCCATTGGCTGGGGAGCAGGATTGATATTATCCTTCTTTTATTATCTTACCGGAAAGTGGAAAACCAAATCGGTTACAAAACCACGCGTAAAATCCGGTTTAGCTACAAAGGATCCCTGATAATTCGGGATGGCATTGCTTTTTTTATTAGTTTTGCAGCATTCATTTATAATCCATTACATGTTACAATCCATGACAGGCTATGGGAAGGCAGAATCTGAACTTCCCGATAAGAAAGTAATTATCGAAATTAAGTCGCTCAACAGTAAAAATATTGACAGCAATATTAAAATCCCCCAGTTTTACCGTGAAAAAGAAATTGCTATTCGTAAAATACTCCAGGAAAAACTTAAAAGAGGTAAAATAGATTTTACTATCTATTATGAACTAAATGAGGGGATCACTGCCAGCTCTATAAATATGGGAGTCTTCCGGTCATATTTTGAACAGATCAAAGAATTGGAGAACGAATTGGATCTGGTGTCGGAAGATATACTATCGGCTATACTAAGACTCCCCGACACCATTAAAACCGGGAAAATAGAGCTGGATGAGGAAGAATGGAACAAGGTGGAGAAAGCCATTCATCAGGCTTTAAATGAGCTTATACGATTCCGGGATCAGGAAGGTGAGGCAATGACTGTCGACCTGAAGGAACGGGTAAATAAAATACTTGAATACCTCAGATCTCTGGAAGTATATGAAGAGGGAAGAATAAAAAGACTCAGGGAAAGGATAACCAGAAACCTCCAGGAGTTAAACCTTTCAGAAACAACTGACAACAACAGGTTCGAACAGGAGATGATCTACTATCTTGAAAAACTGGATATCTCTGAAGAAAAAATACGATTGGAAAATCATTGCAAATACTTCTCCGAAACCATAGACAAGGGTGAAGAGGCAGGAAAAAAACTTGCATTCATCAGCCAGGAAATGGGTCGTGAGATCAACACCCTCGGCTCTAAAGCCGGCGAAAGTGACATTCAGCACATTGTGGTGAAAATGAAAGATGAACTTGAAAAAATAAAGGAACAGATTCTCAATATTTTGTAAAAATGAAGGGGAAACTGATCATATTTTCCGCTCCATCGGGTTCGGGAAAAACTTCTATTGTTCAGGGACTGCTGAAAAAGATTCCCGGTCTGGAATTTTCGATTTCTGCAACCAGCAGAAGACCGAGAAAAGGTGAGGTCCATGGAAAAGATTATTATTTCATCAGCCCTGATGAATTCCGAAAGAAAATAAAAAATAATGAATTTGTTGAATGGGAAGAGGTTTATCCCGACAATTATTACGGCACATTAAAATCAGAATTGCAAAGGATCTGGAATTCGGGAAAGCATGTAATTTTTGATGTTGACGTGGTTGGCGGAATGAATATAAAAAAACAATTCCCGGATATATCACTGTCCATTTTTGTGACAGTTCCCTCCTTTGAGGAACTCGAAAAAAGGCTCCGAAAGCGCTTCACAGAGTCAAAAGAAAGTCTTCTGAATAGACTGGGAAAAGCAAAGGAAGAAATGAGCTATGCAGATCTTTTCGATACAAGGCTGCTGAATGAAGATCTTGAAAAATCAATTCAGGAGGCAGAAAAAATAGTGAGAGGATTCATTGAAAAACAATAATATATTGATTATCAATATATTAAAATTACTGTCATAGACAGCCCCCACCCCCGGAAATACAGGATCATAAAGCGATAATGACATTTATGTGTCACTGACTAATAAACAGCCAGCTTTGTAACTAACGGTAAAAATTCATTTCATCAACATAGGTAAATACACTTTGTGGCATGAAATACTTCACCCTTTTACCTTCTGAGATTGCTTTACGAATAAAACTTGAAGAAATTTCTATTTTGGGAGCATTTACTATTTCAATGTTCTTGTGTTTTTTCATCTCTTCTTCAGATACACCATGTCGGGGATAGATAATACGAACATACTTTTCAACAAGGAGTTCATAGTTTTTCCACTTATTAAAAGAAACAAGATTATCCGCCCCTAATATCATTTTGAATTCATAACCGGAATGTCTTTCAGAAAGGTAACTGAGAGTATCAATAGTATAGGAGGGCTTAGGCATATAGAATTCAATATCACTTACACGAAAACGCGGATCATTACCAATAGCACGATGAACCATTTCAAGCCGGTGATGGTCTTCAAGCAGGTTCTTCCTCCTTTTAAGGGGATTCTGAGGACTAACCACAAACCATAATTCATTAATATCCGAATATTCCGCAATATACTCGGCTACAGCCATATGTCCGTTGTGTATGGGATTATAAGAACCGAAAAACAGGCCTATCTTCTTCTTCATAATAATAAAAATCCTCGTTCTATTTTGCTGTCTGGCATTCAACTGTATCAACAATAGCAGCCGGTCTCACTTTGTCACCCTCATATCCCATATCTCCAAGTTCCTGACGTATCCTGTCAGCTTCTTCCAGTAATTCTTTGACAATTCCGGGATGTTGTTCAGATATATCAGTTGTTTCCTTCAGGTCTGTTCTCAGATTTACCAGTTTCATATCTCTCCCGCCCTGCATTGTTGCCCTATGAATGTGGAGATACATGGAATCGAGTGGTAAATGCAATTTTAAGTCTCCTTTTCTGATGGCTTTAAGCTGATCGAGCTGATAATAATAAAAATATTCATAGTGAGATGCTTCAGATTCACCTTTCAGGATTTTTGTAATATCGTGGCCATCAATTATTCTGTCGTCGGGAACGGTCAAGCCTGTCATATTTGCAAGGGTAGGAAGAATATCCATAGTACTGGTTAGTACATCACAGGTAGTATTTCCAGGAATTGTTCCGGGGTACCACATAATACAGGGTACCCTCATACCTCCTTCCAGGGTGCTTCCTTTCCATCCTGCAAGAGGCTCATTACTGCCTCCATGTTTTGAAGCAGCTCCATTATCGGAAGAAAAAACCACCAGGGTATTTTCAGCCAGTTCATTATCCTTTAGATACTTCAGAATTTGCCCTGCTGACCAGTCAAGTTCCATCACAGCATCTCCATATATACCATTATCAGATCTCCCCCTGAATTTTTCACTCGCATGTAAAGGGTTATGAGTCATTGCATGGGGAAGATATACGAAAAACGGTCTGTCTTTATTCTCATCAATAAACTTAACCGCCTCTTGAGTGAATCTCTTTGTCATGGTATTCTGGTCAACCGGAGCTTCAATAACTTTATTATTCTGCATCAGGGGAAGGGTGCAATATTCCCGGTCCATATCATTACTGTAGGGTATCCCATAAAAATAATCAAATCCCTGTTCCGTTGGTAAAAATGGATCCTGATCTCCAAGATGCCATTTACCGATACAGGCAGTTGCATATTCTTTCTGTTTGAGTAATTCAGCAATTGTAATTTCATCAGGATTAAGTCCTTTTTTAGCCATTGGGAACAGTACCTGTCTGCCTATTGCCCCCCAGGGCCGTGCATTCACTTCCATATCAACCCTCTGGGAATAGCATCCTGTCATCAGGCTGGCTCTGGAAGGTGTACATACTCCGCTCGTTACAAGGAAGTTCGTAAATAACATTCCTTCCTCTGCCATCCTGTCCAGATTTGGTGTTTCATGAACCTCCGAACCATAACAGGCAAGATCGCCATACCCCAGATCGTCACAAAAAATAAATACCACATTGGGAAGGCTTATGGACTCTTCGACGGTACCGGTACATGAAGATGTAAGCGATAGAGCTGTTATTCCTGCAAGCTTAAGAACAGAATTTTTCATTATAGTAAGTATATAAGTTAAGACAATCTCTCAGTAAAGAGGATTTTCATAAATTTCTGCATTAGTGGTGAATTTTAACCATAGCTTACACAGATTAACACAAATTATTTTATAAAGTCTGTCAATAAAGTCAGGTGGCTGACTCAGAACCAAACCTCCAATTGGCAGTCAGCTCACGCCTGTCCACAGTACTCCGGAAAAAACCGCTGATGAGATCCCTCGGCTATTGCCCGGGATCAGTTCGGCTAAATGATTCTGACGGCCAAAATCATAGTCTCACTGAATTAACCCTGAATGAGTATATCGGACATTATGATCCAGACACCTGACTTTATGGACAGACTCTATTTATAAACTATATCCATGCTTATACTCTCTGTGAAGATGTTTTGATGCTTCGGGATCGTTAATGAAAACTTCATTTTCCGGATCCCACTCCACAGGTCTTCCAAGTTCTGCTGCAATATTTCCCAGTGTACAGGCAACACAGGTTTTGTGGCCGATTTCTACCGGAGCAACAGGTTCATTTCGACTCCTGATACAATCAATAAAGTTTTGATGATGCGGAGCCCTGCCTTCATAGGGGACGTCCTCACCTTCCACTTCCTCAGCATATAAGGAAGGATCAGAAGCATTGAAATATCCCCTGGCAACCTCTACCCATCCATCTTCTCCCCAAAATTTAACCCCCTTGGTTTCACCCTTAAAAGGTTTATGAATAAGATTGACACCATTTTCATAAACATAGGTAAGGAATTCATTATCTTCATATCCTCTGGGTATAACTTTTATCGGGCCACTCCGGTCAAGACCCATACCCCATTGAGCAATATCCATCATATGCGCTCCCCAGTCAGTCATCAATCCACCCCCAAAATGTTTATACCAGCGCCATCCAGCCCAATCTTTCTCATCCTGCCGCGGATCTATCGAAATCGAAGGGTTAAGTTCTTTATTGAAATGCACCATTGGGGCGGGACCAATCCACATTTCCCAGTTGAGTCCTTCAGGAAGTGGCTCTTTCGGAAGATCATAAGGTCCCGGGTGTGGAGAAACATCCCCAAGAAATACCTGAACACTGTTTATTTTTCCCAGCCTGCCATCGAGCGCGAGCTTCACAGCATACTGAAAATTCGGATCAGACCGCTGCTGACTGCCCACTGCCAGAACAACATTATTATCATTGACTGCCTTAATCAGCTCCTGCCCTTCTTTAATGGAATAGGTCAAAGGTTTTTCAAGGTAAATGTCCTTTCCAGCATTACAGGCATCAATAGCCATAAGTGCATGCCAGTGATCCGGAGATCCGATAACAACTGCATCAATGTCTTTACGTGCAAGTAGATCCTTGTAATCTTCATATACATCTACCTTTACTTTCTGCTCATTTTCTTCATAATAAGCGTCCACTTTGTATTTGAACCTCTCACGTTTAACCGCATATACATCGGCCCCAGCAACCACTTTTACACCCTCAATTTGAAGAAAACTATTCTGCAGAAAATTTATCTGCCTTCCCAGGCCGATAAAGCCAACCCGGATATCCTCCCCCTCTTGCCGGCATGAACCAAGAGGAAGTAGAGAAACACCAGCGGCACCGATGAATGTAGTCTTTAAAAAATTACGTCTTGAGACATGCAAATTGTTCCTTTTCATTTTCATATTGTTTCAGGTTAGTTTTTTAATGGGATGAAGAGGATAAATTTAAGGTAAAAAAGTGAAAGAGCAAAGTGGAGGAATAGTTCTGGTAAGTAATTGACGGGCACTAGTTAAATATTATTTATTGGAATTATCCTGGGCATCCATAAGGAATGCATCCATATCCGGATCGGCACTGACGCCATAACCATTAACAGCAAGACCTTTTTCACCATCTTTCGTCCTAATGGCATACAAAATAGACATATCATCGGGATTGCTGTCTCCTTCAAAACGATATTCATCAACAATTGTAATGTCGCCGGGTACATAATCCTTTTCTGTAGAGGAACTGACAAATTTCTTATTTTTCATAACGAAATCAAGCTCAAATCCTTCATTTCTGAGATCTTCCATTATCTCAATCATTGGTTTTAAATTGTGGTTGGCCATAATCTTTTTGTTTTTTATGAGTTTTCCCCTCAAAACAAATGCCACATTCAATTTATTGAACATAAGTCAACTCTCTCTTCCCTTACTCATATATTTACTGAGTGCCCATGAGACTCCTCAGGTAACCTCAACGTGTAAATCTGTTGTAATACATTTTTCCCTGCGCCCGGGTTTTCACAATATAATAACCCGGATTGAATGACTGTACATTTACAGTATGCTCATGAGTTCCATTTTTGAGGATCCTGTTATATATTATTCTGCCTTCCAGGGTGTAGATGGTGACCTCATCCAGGGTTTGGATTTTGTTCTTCATCCTGAGGGTGAGGTAATCGCTTGCTGGATTGGGGAAGAGTTCCAACTCACCGGTGTCATATATGATTGTACCTGTGTAATTTTCAACATGCACTTCGAACTCTTCCGACCATTCGCTATACCCACAGTCGTTGAACTGACGGGTCCTGATCAATCCGGAAGAAGCCAGCGGTTCAATATTTACCTTTACCTGAGCGGTATGATTGCCTTCGATAATGGTAAATCCTGCTGGGAATTCCCAATCAAGCTGGCAATTTTTTTCGATCTCTGTAGCTTCAAACATATATTCTCCTGAACGGAACACAGTATCATTTCCTGTAATCACCGGCAGGGTCGAAGGAGAATGAAGGATCTCTGCCTCAAATACATAGCTAAAGTAACGGTTATTTTCTGTATCTCTATATCTGCAGGTGATCCTGCCATCCTGGGTCTGATCGCTTGCCTTGATCTTTACCTGATTTGAACTTCCCAGCAACAGCATGTCCCCGGGTACTTCCCAGGTGTATTCTCCTTCCCCGGTCACAGGAAGGTTTAACTCGTTTAACGTACCGGTACATAAAACTATGGGTTCTATGGTGAATTCTTCTCCCAACGCAGCCGTGAATCCTTCACCCTCCATGCTCCCCAGGTAATTAAAAACAATTTCAAAATCCTCCTTTGCCAGTGCATTTTCATTGAGGCCACTTACTGTCAATTCACCAGACCACCTCTCATTACTGAATGCTGAAAACCTACTATCTCCCCATTCTTCCTTTAAAAAGGATAGTTCTCCTGCCTCCATGCTTGCATTGGTGAAGCAATCGGCAGGACCTTTCACCTGCACCAGTGATATGTTTTCCATCTGAAGATTGACCTTATTATTCACGGGATCAAAACCGGATGAAAAGTAGGTATTTCGTTTGCCCTCCTCCTGTGTCCAGAATCCCACCAGGGGGATTGCATCCTCGAAATTAACTTTTAAATCATTATTTGCATCCCCGTCCTTTATGGTTGGAGCCTCTGTTGTGTTCCAGTTGTCAAGAAGGATCTTCAAATCCGCGCTATCAATCTTCAGGTCCAGGTTGAAATCCGATTTCCGGCTTAGGGCAAGGCTCATGCTGAGAATACCGGTTTGAGCCATATCCTTCCCGATTCCCGGGCGAGATAGAACAAAATCATCATCATCCCGGAACATAGTGATCTGAACCAGGGAAAAAATCCCATAGGGATTGTCGGGATCAAGGTCTGACTTCATCTCCTTTGAAACGAAAAAGTCTCCATCATTCAATGTGGAGAAAGTTTCAATATTGGTTCTTCCCTCCCCGTACATATTCCTCCAGATGATCTCATTGTCATATTCCCTGTCCAGGTCTTCAATTGTAGGAAATCCGGCGTCTCCTACAAAATGGGCTCTTCTTGTGGCGCTGTTATTCCAGTTGCTGGTGTTTTCAACATTGGCATCCAGTTGCAGGACTTCAGATTGACCCCAAAATGTTTGCTCCGATTCGAAAGACAGGTCATGACCGTAATGTGGGTGTCCTGCATATTCGGAACGTTGCTCAAGCATGGCCACCTCCACCCCGCAATAATTCTTTCTGTGCGAAACATCCGAAAAGGCCCGGAACCTGAGTATTACGATATCGTTTTTTTTATCGAATAAAATCTGGTTGTCATCATGTTCATCCGGGAGGTTTGCATTACGCCTCCACTGGGCACCCGACCAGGCTGAACCACCAAAATGAGGAAGACGAACCAGTGCTTGATCAAACGACCGGTTATTAGGAGGCAGGAAAGCTACTTTTCCGGATCCGAAAAATTCCCAGTTACGTCCGGCCGGCCCGGAACCGTAATTATCAAAAGTTCCATCGGTGAAATCTTCCTCTATGAGGAGCAAAGGTACTTCGTAGACCCTTTGTGCGGATAAGCCTGTTATACAAAAGAAAATTAAGACCACGGAAAGGAGAACGGGAGTCAGGATCGTTTTCATTGTGTAGTTTTAATGATGATGACTAAAATTATAAATTACTGCTCTACGACTGAGGGTTATTAGTCTCAATTATACAGGATTTTTTGATCACCCACGGTTACGGTTACAAACATTCCTGGTGTCTGTCCCAATGTCCGATCAGGAAGGAAGAATGCTTTCAGATTGTAAGTTCTTTTAAAATGATTATTACTTTTTAGACAGCCTCACTCGTTATCACTCGGTTCTGCGTTGTGCTTGTTCCCGAACATTAGCTTCGCTGAGCTCACCGCCAATTGGCGGTTCGGTTCTGAAACAGACACTACTTAATTTAGCCTGAACGGTTTTTTATTCATCTTTAAGACAATAATACATAAAAAAGAACCCGCTAATCATTATTTTTAGTTATGAATTCGAAAATAGTTCCACTTTAAAATGCCTGTCATGAAAAGAAACCTACTTCCCATTATTACGCTATTCCTGTTAAATCTTTGCTTCGCAGAGACAACCGCACAGAATCCCCTTGCTGAATATTACGGTAATCACCAGGGCTATCCTGCCTGGACCGATGAAATTAATTGGGGGAACCGCATTGACATGTCTCTGTACTCACAAGGAGCCAATGATTTTGAAAAATTTGAGGCGGCCCGCGATGAACTAAATAAGAGCGGAGGTGGAGTGTTGTACTATCCAGCCGGCACCTATGATTTTTCTGATATCCCGGGAGGAAATAATGGAAGGGGACTGATGTTGAAAAAAGGGGTGGTTATTCTCGGGGAAAAACCTGCAGGTGACCAGGATGCCAGTGATGGTGAAATTGAACTGCCGACAAAATTTATTTTTAAATTCTTAAAGAAGGGTGATGAAGGATCAAAGGGTGAAGTCCCTGCACACTGGAATTTGATCGGATTGCAGACCAACTTTGGTGAAGAGTTAAAAGAGGTGGACAGGGTAGGGATACTCTGGGTACACCTGGAAGGAGCCATTGTTTATTTTGGCCCTCAGATGACCTGGGGAGATCGATATGAGTCGGCCGGTGCATTCCGGAGCAAAGGGGTAATGGGCGATTGGAAGTTCCGCAGGCCGGATGGTAAATTTCCCCTGGACCCTTTCTGTGGTTCGCCTATGAATGAAGGTATTTATGAAGGGGCGGGCAATGGCCGGATCGTTTTTGGCTGTAAAATACAGGATGCTGCCCTGTTCAACGACTTCATTGATGATGGGTTTGGGGAGGGTGGCTTTTTCCCCTATAAGTTTGTTGCACGGATCGGGGTCTATGGGTCCAATGTTTTCATTGCCAATAACGCACTGGTAAAGCCGACTCGCTGCTTTCTATATTCCCAACTGACTTCGGAGGGAGTAAAAGATATTATTTTTGATTACGGTTTCAACAATGGGATTGATGTAAACAAAAGCAATTTGAATATCAATGCAAACAAATGGTCACCGGAGGGCGGATACTGGGAGCCCGGGGTAATTATACGGGATAACTACATTTATAACCATGGTTTTAAAGGTCTTGAAGTCTCAGGAAACTATATGACCATACGGGGAAATACCAACGACCGGGATTACCTGAATCCAGGTTCTGGGATCTATGGGCTGAGCACGAACTGGACCTTAACCGGCAATGGCTATAAAACCCATATTGATCATGGTTCCAGCGATGCATTTCAGAGCCGTGCATTTGACCTTGCCGGCAAGAATTTATGGGTAGAAGATAACCAATACTGGAAAACCGGGACCCCGAGTCCGAGTAACGACGGGGAAGGAATACTGGCTCAGAAGCACGGGGGTACCGATGTTTTTTCCTGGGCAATCACTCATAACAAAGGTTCGGACTGTCAGGGAACGGCTGAAGGCTATATGATGAGCTGGAATGTTCACCAGTACGGGCATCTGATCGCCTGGAATCATTCTCCGAGTGACGTGGGTTCTGTAAATGTGGGTTCCAAGGACATCATCGATGCAGCCTATGTTGACAACATTTACGATGGTGTGATAAAGATAGGGGAAGCGACCATTAAAGATGTTATCACCCTATGTCCCGAAGAAGTACCCGCCGCACCAGGGAATGTCACTATACAACCCGATCCGGAAGCAAAATGCATGATCATCCATTGGGAGGACAATAGTGAAAATGAGATTGGTTTCAGGATTGACCGCAGGGTTTCAGGTGCAGAAACATGGGAAACCATAGCCTACAGGCCCCGAAAGAGTGTGGGGAGTACTGAAAATCCCCAGACATGGAGAGATTATCTCGCTTCTTCCTGGATTCCTTATGAATACAGGGTTATCGCTCTGGACTGTGATCAAAATGAGGCTGGCGCCTCGGAAATCACCCAAGCCCTGACACTGACCACTATCGTTGCCACACCGAAGTTCAACCTGCCCGGGGGTACTTATACAGAACCCATAGAAGTTGAGATCAGTTGCAACACCCCTGAAGCAGATGTCCGCTATACACTAGACGGCAGCGAACCCATCTTATCTTCCGAGCTTTATTCCGTTCCGTTACGATTAACAGATTCCCTTCAACTTAAAGCAAAGGCATTTCTCCAGGGCGCCCGTGAGAGTTATACAGCCACAGCAGAATACCTTGTGTCATGGACGAGTCATCTTGACCCCTCACTGGCCTCCAAAATTAAGCTCTATCCTAATCCAGCAAAGGAATTCCTTCAGATTGACTTCGTTGGTGAACAGCGCTGGGAAATAGAGATCAGTTCTCCTGATGGTCGACTGTTCAGTTCCCGGCAGGTAAGCGGCCCAAACTGTGTACTGGATATATCCGATTTCCCTCCGGGAACGTATATAGTTAGCCTTCGTTCAAGGGATTACCATGAGACCAGGAGATTTATGAAATATTAGAGGGGCAAGGGACAGGCTTATAATGTTAACAGATGAATTTTTCATCCTAAGAAAATCATCTCTAAAAAAACTACACATAAGAAAAATAAATCTATCCGGAATGAACCGGATCAAAAACAAGTTTCCTGTATAACTGTTATTTTAATAAAACAGGTTATATGAAAAATATACTGGTAGCTATAGATTTTCACGACAAAACCAGTTTTCTGATAGAGAAAACTCTGGAACTGGCAAAAGTCTTTAATTCGAAAGTATGGTTATTGCATGTTGCAGCTCCTGATCCCGATTTTGTTGGCTATGAAGTTGGACCTCAATATATCCGAGATTTTCGGGCTGATGAACTCCGAGAAGATCATAAATCAATTCTAAAATATGTTGATTACATAAAAGACCAGGGACTGAAAGCAGAAGGTATTGTAATTCAAGGAGCTAAAATTGAAATGATCATGGAAGAGTCTGAAAAACTGAATGTCGACATGATTATTACCGGACATCACGACAGAAGCTTTTTTTACAAAGTATTCCAGGGAAGCATTTCATCAAAAATCGTAAGCAACTCAAAAATTCCTGTTCTGGTTGTCCCCTTTGGGGAATAAAATATGATATATGGTAAGGTCCGGAACCGGATTTACGGGTTCAATAAGTCAATTATTCAGGATTAAGAATGGCAAATGAATTCTATAAAAAATCAAGCTGTTGGGATATCCATTAAATCCCGAATTTATACCCCAGACCAAATTCAAAAGCCAGAACAAAACCGTGATTTTCATGATGGATCCCAAAGGTTTCCCGTTTCTCGTACCTATTAATTGAACCAATATAGGTTCCAAACCCCGCACTGGCATCAGCACAAAAATTTCCCAGTACAAACAGCTGCAATCCGAATCCGGCAAAATGTTCCATGGTAGCAACAGTCCCCGGGGAAGCCGGCAAATCCGGATAAGAGGACTTTTTTGCACCAGAGGGAACATAATCAGGTGTATGAACGACCGAGCTATGGTAAATACAGTTATAATGCAAATAGGGCCGCATAGTAACACTCTTGCCGGAATGGTTTACCTTCAGAAAGGCATTTTGACCCAGGAAAACTTTGTATTTCACATCCCCGCCACTAATCCTGTTTTTATCTTCCTGGAAAATAACTCCCATCTCAAGAGATTTGCGTCCCTTTTGCAAATTTGTATTTACAATATAACCTGAGCCATGGCCGCTTCCTGTATAAAACTGAGCCAGATTTACTCCATAGAAAACTTCAAATGTTTCTGTTTGTGCCTGAATTGTAAGCGAAACAATCAAACCGGCTATTATACAGATTGACTTTTTCATGGTTTAAGAATGTGTCTGTCATGGTAATTTTACGGGAAAGTATTATCTGAATAAGATAAAACAGAGTGATATCCCTTAAATCAAGGAATGACATTACACATCTAAAACCGGTGATTCGGATCATCAAATAAAAAACAGTGCAGCTTTGAGGAAGTATCTCTTCATACCGGCGGTAAAGAGAAAAAGATCAATGTGTCATTTCACGGATTCCTGCAATTTGTGCACTTCTTTTACGATTTCCAGTCCTCTTTTTATGGCCTCTTCGTTAACGGGAATAAGATGATGATGGCGCTGAGGAAGCGACTTTCTGAGTCCCTGAATCACGTTTTCCAGCTTTACCACGGGTTTGATTTTCAGGTAAGCACCAAGGACAATCATATTGAAGGTTTTTGTTGAAGACATTTTTGCTGATTCCTCAGCAGCATCAACCCTGTAAATATTAATATCGTCCCTTTCGGGATGGCGGGTTATTCCATTACCATCGTATAAAAGTAAACCGCCGGCTTTAACCCTGGGTTCAAATTTATCCATCGACTGCTGATTCAGGATAATTGCAGTATCATAGTTCAGAACAATGGGGGAACTGACTTTTTCATTGCTGAGGATCACAATCACATTTGCAGTACCCCCTCTCATTTCGGGTCCGTAAGAAGGCATCCAGCTGACTTCCATGTCCTGCATCATTCCTGAATATGCAAGTATTTTACCCATTGAAAGCACTCCCTGGCCACCAAATCCTGCTATTATTATTTCTTCAGTCATTGCATTTATAATTTTGATTTTCTTTCAATAAATCAGTCTTTTTCCACCAGCTTACCGTCAACCTTAATGTCTCCCAGGGGATAAACCGGAAACATATTTTCTTCCATCCATTCATTTGATTTTACAGGACTCATTTTCCATCCGGAATTGCAATTGGAGACTACCTCAACAAAGGACATTCCTTTTTTATCTCTCTGGTTCTCAAAAGCCTTTCTGATTGCCTTTTTGGTTCTTCTTGCATTAACCGGCTTGTGAACAGATTGCCTTGTAACATAATAGGTACCCTGAAGTCTGGCTACCAGATCGGTAATGATCAAGGGGCTACCCATACTTTCAACATCCCTCCCGTAAGGCGAGGTAGAAGATTTCATTCCGGGAAGTGTGGTAGGGGCCATCTGGCCGCCGGTCATTCCATATATCCCGTTATTAATGAAGATAATGACAATATTTTCCCCCCTGTTGCAAGCATGGATAGTTTCGGCAGTGCCTATTGCAGCAAGATCTCCGTCTCCCTGATAGGTAAAAACAAATTTATCCGGCCAGAGTCGCTTGATACCGGTTGCTACAGCAGGAGCACGTCCGTGTGCAGCCTGAGACATATCAATATTCATAAAATCATAAGCCAGAACAGAGCAGCCTACCGGAGCAATCCCGATAGTATCTGACTGGATACCCATTTCCTCAACGACTTCCATTACGATCCTATGGGTAGTTCCGTGCCCGCATCCCGGGCAATAAGAAAGAACATTGTCGGTCATTAAATCTGTCTTCGTATAGACAAGATTTTCTTCTTTTATAATATTCTTTATATCCATAATTATTTCTTTACAATTTGTTTTTCAAGAGCTTCCGCTACCTCATCGGGCGATGGTATTACGCCCCCATAACGTCCGAAATGCTCTACTTTCACCTTACCGTTAACAGCTAGTCTTACATCTTCAACCATTTGACCACTACTCATTTCTACTGAAAGAAAGCCTTTTACCCGGTCGGCTAATTCATTTATCTGATCTTTCGGGAAAGGAAATAAGGTAATCGGACGAAGTAAGCCGGCTTTAATTCCTTTTTCTCTCAACAGTTTAACGGCTTTCTGGCTAATGCGGGCACTGGAACCATAGGCAATGATTATATACTCAGCATCCTCCAGCATAAATTCCTCAAAACGCACTTCATTTTCTTCCATTTTCCTGTATTTGGCCTGAAGCCTCAGGTTGTGTTTCTCCTGCTTGTGAGGATCAAGATCGAGGGAAGTAATTATATTTCTTTCCCTGTCGTCAGTTTTTCCTGTAATAGTCCAGGATTGATCGAATGTATCCGGTCTGGGTCTCTGTTCGAAAAGTTCCACCTTCTCCATCATTTGCCCTATTACACCATCGCTCAGTATCATAGCAGGATTCCGGTATTTGAAGGCAAGGTCGATCCCGAGCTTTACAAAATCAGACATTTCCTGAACAGAGGCAGGAGCAAGTACAATAAGTTTATAATCGCCATGTCCACCTCCTTTTGTCGACTGAAAATAATCAGCCTGAGAGGGTTGGATGGTACCGAGACCGGGACCGCCACGTACAACATTTACAATAAGACAGGGCAGTTCTGCTCCCGCAATATAGGATATACCTTCCTGTTTAAGGCTTATCCCGGGACTGGAGGAAGAGGTCATAACCCTTTTTCCGGTTCCGGCTGCACCATAAACCATATTTATGGCGGCAACCTCACTTTCAGCCTGCAAAACAACCATGCCTGTCCTCTCTTCAGGCTTTTCAAGCATTAAATATTCAAGGACTTCCGATTGTGGTGTGATCGGGTAACCAAAATATGCATCAAGGCCTGCTCTTATTGCAGCTTCAGCAACGGCTTCATTACCCTTCATTAATCTGAGTTCTCCCATGGTTCTTTTTGGTTTTAAACTTTTACTTTGTAAACTGAAATGACCCCGTCGGGACATACTACAGCGCAGTTTGCGCACCCTATACATGCTTCGGGATTTTCCATATAAGCAAAATGATAGCCTTTACTGTTAACTTCTCTCGACATTTCAATTACGTTTGTAGGGCAGTTGACTACGCATAATTCACATCCCTTACATTTTTCCAGGTCAACAACGATCGCCCCTTTTGCTTTTGCCATACATTTATGTTTTAATGGTAAGTATAAATCTCATCAATTAGTAATTCCGACGTTGTTTGTTTTAATAAAAAATTTCAGGTCGGTGTAATTATATAAACAAAACAGAACAGTTTAGTGATAATTCAATCCCTAAAATTAAAAATTATCATCGGAAAGCAAATTTTTCATCCCCAAGATTAAGGTATAAATTACCCCTGTTTAATAACACGGCTACAAAATAGGCTGATTTACTGCGCCTTACCCCTATCATCCAGGGGATGATCTTCCCTGAATTTCAAAACACGATCTCTTAAGTCGTCAAACTGATTACGTCGTACCTGAGAAACACAAGCCCTGAGTCCTTCCGATCGTTCGCTACCGGTAATATCAAGTGAAATTGCTGAAATACCGTAATACAATAATTCTTCAAGCAACTGTACACCTGACATTCCGGGATAAGAAATGGTAAAATAAAAACCATCTGCAATTGGCTGATCAATATCTTTATCATAAACGATCCGGAAACCTGCATCGGTGAAAATGCTTTTCATTATTTTAGCCTTTTCACCATATTCCTTTACCACTTCCAAAAAATTAAAATCGCCGTCATTTGCAGCTTTCAATATTGAAGCCAGGGCGTATTGTGAGGAATGGGTAGTACCGGCAGAAAGCGCATAAAGTGCACCATATATCATGGAATACCCAAAGGAATCGGAAGGATAATACCTCCTGAGATCAGGATATTTTCTGTGGAATAACTTATCCGACATCAGCAATACTCCCACTCTTTGTCCAGCGTAACTAAATACCTTTGAGCTGGAGATCAGTAGAATATAATGGTCCGTGTAATTGGCAACGCTTGCCTGGTAAGGAGGTTTTCCCGGTACGGAAATGTCTTTTCTGAAATCCATTCCGAAATAAGCAAGATCTTCCACCACAATAGCATCGTAGGTATTTGCCAGATCGCCAATTATTTGCAGCTCTTCCTCGGTAAAACATACCCATGAGGGATTATTTGGATTAGAATACAAAATGGAAGAAACCTTACCGCTTTTCAGATAGGATTCCAGTTTATCCCTTAATTTTTTACCCCGGTAATTATAAACATCAAAACTCCAGTAATTATGTCCAAGGACTTTACACTGCTGTTTCTGAACAGGGAAGCCAGGATCAAGGAAAAGTGTTCCTTCCTTATTACGGTCGGTCCGGTTAGCAGTCATAAAAACAGCCATACCTCCCATCATTGACCCAACCGTGGGTACACAGGCTTCCGGATTTATATCAATGTTCATGAATAGTTTGGCGAAACGGGAAACTTCCTGCTTTAACTCCTTAACACCTTCTATCATAGGGTACTTAGATGCAACGCCCCTTTTTAAAGCCTCAATTTCTGCCTCAATTCCAACAGATACAGGGTCCAGTCCCGGGACACCCATTTCCATTCTTATAAAACTGATCCCGGTTCTTTCCTCAATCTCATTTACCATTCTCACCAACTCTCTTATTGTGGCATGACCAACTGTATCACCACGGGTATTACTGATTACATCACTTACTACTGAAGGATCCAAAGTTGTATTTCGAAGCATAACTTATTTTTTTACAATATTATGAAGTGGAAGCGAGGGAAAAAATGATGTATAAAAGCTTTTGTAAAAACAATGCATGTTATGGGACATAGAAATGGTAAAGTATTCAGCAATTCAAAGATTTTCCCATCTTTCGTTGCACCAAGAAATCCAGTGAAAGAAGATGGACTGACTTGCAGATAACTTGCAGCCGTTTTCAGGAAAACAACTCACTAATATCGTTTTTATTCAGCTTTTTCAATATGCTTTCATCGGTTTGTATGATATCGCCGGCAATTTTTTTCTTTTTATCCTGAAGTGCAATTATTTTCTCTTCCACGGTATTCTTACAAATCATCCGGTAAGCAAATACTTTTTTGCCCTGTCCTATCCGGTGACAACGGTCGATGGCCTGGTTTTCAACTGCCGGATTCCACCAGGGGTCAACAATATAAACATAATCGGCGGCGGTTAAATTCAGCCCTGTTCCACCGGCTTTCAAACTAATGAGGAACACCCGAAGGTTCTCGTTTTCCTGAAAATTATTTACCGACTGTTCACGTTGATTACTACTACTCTGCCCATCAAGGTATTCATATTCGATATTAAGTTTGGTTAGCTCGTTTTGGATAAGCTCCAACATCTTTACAAACTGTGAGAAAACCAAAACTTTATGCCTGCTCGTTTTATCGGTAATGTGCCGCACTATTTCCTTAATTTTCACCGACTGTGTTTCAGTTATTTCGTCTGAATTCAACAGCGCCGGCGAGTCGCAAATCTGGCGCAACCGTGTTAAACCTTCCAGTACCATTAATTTCGATTTCCCTAATCCATCTTTTTCAATTTTATTTAATAACCGGTTGTGGTATTCATTGCGGTAGGCATCATAAACACGGCGTTGCCCGTTCTCCATTTCGCAAAAAATGATATTCTCGGTTTTTTCGGGCAGTTCCGATGCTACTTTTTCTTTGGTGCGGCGTAAAACAAAGGGATTAATTATTTTAT
>CAYRTD010000042.1:0-1322 GCA_964426915.1 uncultured Bacteroidaceae bacterium
GTGATCGGTATTTATTGGAGCGAGACCAGGAGATGAGATATCCAATGATTTTCTTCCGCCTACCGTTTCCTAATCTAAACCATCTATGAACTTGGTCTCTTTCCAAAATCTATATTCTGTTTTATTCAATTCCTTGAGAAATACTTTAAAATGAGAATTTTTTTGCCAGAATTCTGTAAACTTGTACTCAAATTCGTAGTCACACATACATCTGCATTTGCAATAATCTCCGGAGCAAGTGTCTGATATATGTATATTAATCTGTTCGTTTTCAATTGTTACGGAATCATTTAATAATCCGCAGCAGTTGTAATTCAGTAAAATAGTAAATGTCAATGTATCCTTATCGATTTCATAAAATAAAGTATCATTCAGGTTCTTTAAATCATTACTTCTAAAATCAGGCTTTTCAATAAAGCATCCCTTATAATATGTCTTTTCCAGATTTACTCCGGAATTAAAATATTCGTGAACAGCACTAAATGATAAATTATCATTTTCCGGAGTTAGTATATCAACTACTCTAAGTGTTTCTTGATATGCGGAATCTATTGTGATTAACAATTCTGATTTTGCGGGATAAGTGTAAATACAACCATAACAATGCATTTCAGCAATTAGACCATTACATTCATTCAGCTTTTTAATCAGAACGTCCAGGTTTTCTCTATGTCCGATTGAGTCGCTCTCAGAAACATTGGGGGTTAAATCCGATGTGATTTTATTAATCTCATTTTTAACGGCATCTATATTATACTCAAGCAATCCGGATTTTAGGTTTTGGCAATCAATAGAAGTAGTAAGATTATTCTGCTCGTTTTCACAGGATAAAACGAGCAGAAATAGAAGATTAATTGAAATAATAACTAAATTTTTCATCCTGTTCATTTTTTAAACCTAATAAACTGATGCTATTAACACTAATTTGGTTGCTTTTAGATCCTGGCTAATGTCAAAATTTATTTATAAACGCTTTTGAGGTTTTTGCCCTGGAAGAACCAGTAATTCTAAAGGTACAAATGTGCCCGGTTCTACAACCGCGGCGAAGCATATTAAATCGCTTTTTAGTACGCCGGGGAAGAAGGGGAGGAAGGGGAAGAAGGAGGAGGGGTGATCGGTAATCGGTGATCGGTGATCGGTGATCGGTAATCGGTGTGATCGGTAATCGGCAATCAGTAGGACCTTTCATTAAACACATAAACGATTAAACGATTCAACCCATAAACCCTTATACGGTAATCGGTAATCGGTGATCGGTAATCGGTGTGACCTTTCATTAAACACATAAACGATTAAACGATTCAACCCATAAACCCTTATAC
>CAYRTD010000042.1:1422-26025 GCA_964426915.1 uncultured Bacteroidaceae bacterium
TAAACACATAAACGATTAAACGATTCAACCCATAAACCCTTATACGGTAATCGGTGATCGGTAATCGGTGATCGGTGTGTCGGTGTGTCGGTGTGTCGGTGTGTCGGTGTGTCGGTGTGATTGGTGTGATTGGTGTTTATTTACAATCGTAGATATTCCAGTTTTTTGGATGTTTCATCCATAATTCAAAATTCAGGCTTTCTTCTATTATTACTTCTTCATTTTCCACAGAACTAAAATCAAGCATCCATTCTTCCAGTACAAGTTCTTCTTCTATCAGCATTTCACTTTCTTCAACAGCTTCAAAGGAACCGGCCGCATCAACAAACTCTGAAAACTGGTAACCATATATTAGCTCTACTAACATGTAATTGGTATCTATAATTATTAAGGGAGAGTTCTCTGAGCTTCCGTAATTTCCTGCACGGACTGCGGTAAACGGAACAATGAGAATAATGAGAGTGATAAACAGCTTAATGATTCTTAGGTCTTTCATAATAATAGCCTTTATGTTTAAAATTGATGATACAAATATAGGTCATGTATCAATCTGGCTTTTGTACTTTTGACGCATATGATAGGATTATTCAGCCATTTCGGGCTTTTCCGAAATAAATGAAGAAGAAAGCTTATCGGTGAAGGACCATGGACAATAGTCCAGGGAGGTCGTAATTGAAATTCGGAGGAAGCGACAATTAAGAAATGGATAGGGACATGAAGGTATGGATGGATGTAAGATTTGTAGAGACGCCCACCTGGACGCCTCCACAATAATCCCATTATTCATTATCAATCTCAACATCAGTTGCCAGGTCTAAACCATCTGCAACAATATCAAAAATACCCGTGTTATAGTCTTCACTTATAACAATCACATTATCTACTTTTTCTGCAGCACTCAAGTGTTCATTGGTAACACCCTGAAACCAGGCTCCGGGATCCAGTGTTACCTGGGCAAGGACATTTTCATCGGAAGCAAAGGTAATGCTTCCTTCCCGTTCAACTTCAAAGCTCTCTCCTGAGTTGAACTCAAAACGAACATCATGATTTATATCCTCTCCATCAGTGTATATGCCATACAGAATTATAGAGGGAATGTCGTCTTCATCCTGAAGTTCAATTTCTACTTCCATTTCATTATAAGTACCGGCAGGAATTTTAACAAAACTGATGTCAGGTGAAGTTTCTCCCGTGGCAAAATCAATCACTGTACTGGCCTCTAATTCAAAATCTATCTCTATAGAATCATTATCAGTTTCTACTTCAAATTCTACTTCGCTCAGAATAATAGAACCTGAATTAAATGAAAGCTCTTTTGTTTGTTGAGCAGATTTTAGCCCGTCCTCCAGCGATATGGGAGTGGTAATTGTATTAAACTTC
The DNA here is from genome assembly GCA_964426915.1 of uncultured Bacteroidaceae bacterium. GTDB lineage: Bacteria > Bacteroidota > Bacteroidia > Bacteroidales > CAYRTD01. Next base: position 2,803 of record CAYRTD010000042.1, read on the forward strand.
AAGCCAATTAATGGACTGTCCTGATCGTCTTTTTCACAATTTGTAAAAGTAACACCTGCCATGAATACCACAACCGGTAATAAAATTGCTTTGAAAATCATCTTTCTCATAATCATAAATATTAGGTTTACACTATTAATTATTTCTTTAACTCCAGCACATTGTTATATTTTTAATTGAAGTCCTATGTTCAATGCACTCTCATTATAAAACAGATGATCTTTAAATTATCCTACCAAATTCTGCTTAATAGTTACTCAAATCCTGACTGAAAATTATAATCCACTACAATTAAATGATATACGACCTATAACTTTGAATTACTAACTAATGCCTGTCAATAGAGTAAAATGTTTGGATCATAATGTTCGAGATCAAGGCTTGCGACAGCGTGCGGAGGCGCAAGGTCAAAATAGAATAGCCCCGATTAAACCACTGTCACAATTACCTATTGACTCATAACCTGAAATTCCCTAATTTTATACGACAAAAAAAAATCATTTTTCAAGACCTTGCAACCTCCGGCATCAATGATGTCATGAACAAAAGAGATACTAAAAGTTTTCGTACCTTATTGAACGATTGTAAAATCTGAAATACACTCACTTGCATACTACACCAGCTTTCTAAGTTAACTATCTGGAATATTTTGATTTAATGACCTTACTCTCGCTCCTGTAAAACGCTTGCACTATACTCTACGTCATCAAAAAAAATGTTTCAATCATGACACAAATTATCAAATCTTCTGGGCATCTCCCTTTTTTAATACTGCTACTTTTAGTAATCATTCATTCGGCAAGTCAAGCTCAAAAAGGAGAATGGGTTGAATATTCTCTGGAAGATTTTGGCTCTGGAACCTTTGTTTACGATTGCGGGGATGGGTGCTGTGGTTATGCATTTGAAAACTCGGGTTCTGTTTTATGCTTTGATGTAGAAAAAGAAAATTGGATGGAAATTGATCTTGGGGGAAACCAGACATTTCAACACATGGAATCCAGTGGAAATATCCTTTTTTCAGTAACAGATCAACTGCTGTTTGGCTACTCTTCTTCCCTGGGTGAATGGGATACTCTTTATTATGAAGGAACGGAAATTCCAGTATCGGACTGGTCATCAACGGGTTATGGGTGCAGCGATAGCCTTGCCTTTTTTTTGAGTACGGAGAAATTTTATGTATTTGACGGATCAGCCGGGGAATGGAAAGGTTATAAATATGACTTGCCTGAAAATTTTGGAATGGCTACCTATCTTGTGAACGACAATTATATTGCTGCAATACTTTCAAGAACAGATAATGAAGAAGGTTCCCTGAACATAGTATACAGTGCTTTCACCCGAAAATTTATCGAACTCGATCCTGGTGCCAGTTTGATCCCGGTAAACTACAATGACGGTTATGCCGGATTATTTGACAAAACTGGGTTTGGGAAAGAGCTGCTCTTTGTTGGATACAACGCACATAAAAATCAATTTATTCTATTGGATTATTCGGCTGAAGATGAATCATCTGTCATTTTTAACGGTTCGAACCTTATGCCGGCCGATCCTTTTAATGCTTATTGCATAGGGTTCAGAAAGGTGATCACTCCTAATAAATTATTACAGATAAAATATTATGGATACAGCACTTCCATCGGTGAATGGAATACAATCACATATGACATTGATCTCGAGAATGAAAGTTATGATGGTAATGGCACTATTGGGGGTGTATTTACATCTGATATGAGTATTATGAAAAAAACTGAAAAAGAAAGATTCTTCTTCTTTACATCCGAAGACACCAGCTTTCATGATGTTCACAGCGATATAAAGGCGTTTACAACATCGAGTGGAAGACAAACCGGGGGAAAAGCATTTGTGGCTTTCGATGATCAGAAAGGGTGGGGATATAATCCTTCAACCAGGAATGGTAGCTATATTGACTTTTCACATGAAAGAACAACTAACCTAAACAGTGGTAATGAATTTATTACGTTTAGCAGGTACAGTGGCGATTCTGACATAATGAACACATACTTCTATAACAGCCGGACCAACAGGTGGTCATCTGTCGAACTTCCCAAAAATGCCGGATCACCCGGAAATTTAACTTCTGGGACCTATTTATATAATAACTGGCCGGAAAATGTGGTAGTATTCTATTCAGCAAAACAGGATTCTATTATTAATCCGGACCTGCCCGACAGTCTTAATTTCTATCTGGAAACCAATGACCATCTTGCTTATGCAAGGGCACCCGGCTATTCCATGCTTTTTAATGGAAATCACTGTTCCATCCATGAGAAAAACTTTCTGTTAAATCAGAATGGACTTGGAGAAGGCTCAGGAGCTTTCTTTAATTCTGTAGACAGCACTCTCCACGGATACAGTGCCATATCAGATAACTGGACAATAGAAAAAATATCCGAAGAGCCATATTATGCATTGAGTAAGGGTTACATAGGTATTGTCTCTTCATGGTTAAATAACAGAAGTTTTGGCAAATTTTACGCATACAATGCTTTTGATGATGCATGGATTGAACTTATACCAGAAGGCATTCACCAGGGAGTGGAATTAGGGCAGCGCACAGCAATGGTAATACGCTCAGATCATGTCTATGCTTTTAATCCATCAGCCTCGAATGTATACAACGATCAGGACGTACTGGTAACGAAAGACATTAAATTAAGTCAGAACTATCCCAATCCATATAAAGAATTTACCCATATTGAATATAAACTACCTTCAGAAGCAAAAGTTATTCTGAAAATTTATAATACCATGGGACAGGAAGTGAAAACATTGGTACATGATACAAAACCCGCAGGCATCCACTATGTAATCTGGAATGGTAAAGATAATCATGGTCAATCTCCCGGTCCGGGCATATACATTTACCAGCTGCGTGCAGGAAACCAGGTCAGAAGTAAAAGAATGGTGCTCCTGTCAAAATAAAACTTCATTTTCTTATTTCCAGCGCATTCTTCCCCGGCAAATTCCGTAAACTTCGAATGTGATTCGATTTAATACCAGTATATAACGGAAGAAAGACTATCTCTGAGGTGAAGGTACCTGCCACCGCAGGGAGAGGCCTCTGAATTTCATTGAAAATTACGCACAATTACCTCGTTCCTATTTCGTAAATTTAACCCTCAAAAAAACCTCCATGAGATATTTACTGCTGTTTTTCATACTTATCCTCAACCTCAGCCTCCATGCACAAGAGTTTTCCATCGGAAATACCAAAATGAATTTTACCGATCCGGAGAGAAATGACAGGGACATACCAGTAGAGGTATATTACCCGGCAGATACGAGCGGGGAAGATGTATCCCTAACAAAAATGAATGACGGGAAATTCCCCCTCCTCATCTTTACCCATGGTTATTTGTCTAAAATAAAGTCCTATAATAACATAAGGGAAATGCTGGTGCCTCATGGTTATATCATCGTATTTCCTGATACGGAAACCGGACTTTTTGCCAATCACTCTGAACTGGCAAAGGATATTGTTTTTTTGGCAAATGAATTCCCGGGCCTTGCAAAAGATAAGGAGTCATTGTTTCATGATCGGATTGACACTTCTCTTTGCCTTATGGGACATAGCATGGGAGGCGGATGCTCCTTTCTTGCAGCAGAAATGCTGAATTCTGTGGATGGGATTATCACCCTGGCGGCATATGACACGGATCCATCATCCATTGAGGCGTGCTCAAAAATTATGGCTCCTACCCTTCTCTTTGGGGGAAGTAAAGATCCGGTAACCCGACCCGAAAATCACCAGATACCAATGTATGAAAACCTCAAGAGTCAAAATAAAACCTTCATTAACATAATCGGTGGCAGCCACTGCCAGATGAGCGATCAGCATAAAAGCTGCAAAATCACCGAGTTAATGCTTTTCAGCACTCCGGATATAAGCAGGGAAAAACAACACGAGATTATGAAAAAGTTCATGCTTAGCTGGCTGGATTATTTTATGAAGGGAGAGGAAGGAGCGATTTGGGAGTTCGAAAGCCTGTTAAGAGAAGTTGAGCCAATTTCGTTTTCTAGAAACTGGAAATGAAATGATTGTACAGGGTAGCAAGCTGAAAAAGTTCATATAGATTCTGAAATTCTTGCAAATTGAAAGTGAATGCCTGAGAATTGCATTTTTGCTCTGAAAGAACAGACCCTAAGGGTTTTGAAAACCCTTAGGGTCTGTTCTTTCAGCCTATTGGCAAATAAATTAAGTTTGGACATATAGCCCATCTAAGCCTCCGCCGCCGGCAAAATAAATCCTCACTCCCCGGGCACTCCTTTCTCATACGGATTCTCAGGATCATTGCTCCACTCGAACCAGCCACCATCGAAAACCGAAACTCTCGGCCAGCCCAAGAGCCAGGCATTATAAAAAGCTTCACTGCCACGCCAACCTGTTCCACAGTAGAATGCGAGGTGTTTGTCTGGTGTAACACCTACTTCTTCCCAGCTTTTAATAATCTCGTGAAACTCTTTTGTGGTATGATCGGGATTACGGTAGTTTTCCATATGGTAGGCATCGGAACCGCAATTACCAAAAACGGCGCCAGGAATACGACCTTTCTTTTCAATATAATTATAGCCACTAACTTCACCTATGTATTCGGGCCAGCTTCTTACACATACAAGTTCGGCATCATCAGATGCAAGCATTTCCCTGGCTTCAGGAACATCGACGGCGAGTTTGCTATTCACCGGGATCTGTGCCCCGAAATCTTCCACCGGCTTTTTCGGCACATCATCGCTATGAATTTCATAATTTTCATCTTTCCACGACTGAAACCCTCCGTTGAGAACCCGTACATCCTTTACTCCGGCATACATCATAATAAATGCACAACGTATAGCCCCGATATGTCCGGCCGCACTTCCCGGAAATGCATCGGCATTATCCGGGTACATGTATTTTCCGTATAAAATGACTGTTGTATCAGCGGTAATTCCATGTTCCTTAAGGGCTTCTTCCAGTTCTTCGGGAGAACGGCGGTTCCAAGTCTCGGCAGATTCCAGTGCCAGTGTATCAATATCGATAGCCCCGGGAATGTGTCCGGTAAGATAAGCATCCCTGTTGCGGTAATGGGCATGGCAGATCACGGTTTTGCCGCCATCATGATCAGGGGCTGTTCCGCCATCAATAATAGTTTTCACCCATTCGGGATAAACAAGCTGCGTGTATCTTCCGAGTTTTTCCATTGGCAGGCTTTCATCTTCCACCCATTCATCCCTGAAGCGATTATAAACGGATACATTTTTATAACCGGCTCTGGCAAAAAGTGCGGCTACCTCCTCACTTTGCCCGGACGTATAACCATAAAGAACAATTTTATGCCGGGGAAGAATATTTTTTGAGTGGACGATCTCAATCCAGTCCATATATTTTGTCCATTTAACAGGAAGCGACCGGGCTCCCCGTATATGCCCCCCTCTTTTTTCACCGTCCAGCTTCCAGCCGTTGTAGGCGTTTACCGGGCGGACATCAATCAGTATAATTTCATTGGACTTGAGCAATTCCTTTAGTTCAGCAGTAGTTAACTCTTTGATTTTTGTCATAAATGCATTTTCTATTAATAAAACTTTTTAAACTGTTCGGAAGGAAACTGGAAGAATTATCCTATAAAAAACAGTATAGATATAGCTTATAAACCAAAGAAACTAAATTTTGTTGAGTACCATAATTGTATCCAATCCCGGGAACGGGAGCTTTCTCACTTTAAAAGCAGGCTTATCCGTATAGAAATAATAATTGCACCTGGAATTCTGATCATTCATCTGATCCTTTTTCTTATTCCACAAAATTTCCTTCAATCAGTTCTATCAAAATGTGGATTGCCTTTATGTGGATCTCCTGAATGCGGTCTGAGTATCCTGAAAAAGGAACCCTGATCTCAACATCAGCAAGTGTGGCAAGTCTTCCTCCGTCTTTTCCCGTAAGCGCAACCACCTTCATAGCCTTTTTCTTCGCTGCCTGAGCGGCTCTGATAACGTTTTCGGAATTTCCGCTGGTACTGATGGCCAGCAGAACATCATTTTTCATACCCATCGATTCAATGAAACGGGAAAAGATAGATTCAAAGCCATAATCATTAGCTGCACAGGTAAGATGACTCGCATCGGATATGGCAATTGCCGGCAATGAAGGCCTTTCATTCCTGAATCGACCGGTCATTTCTTCGGCAAAATGCATGGCATCACTCATTGAACCGCCATTTCCGCAGGAAATTATTTTCCCGCCTTTCTTTATTGACCAGGCCATTAATTCCGCCGCATCTAAAACAGATTCCTGAAAAGTTTTATCGGCAATGACTTTTTCAAGTAATTCTTTTGCCTCGTTCAGGCTGTAGATTATTTTATCCATTTGAATTTTCTGTAATATCTATTATTGGTTAGAGAACTCAAAAATCCTTAATTTTATTCAATTCTGAAAATAAATATGTATTATGAAAAGAAAAAGATGGAAACATGATCTTTATGAGGTAATTTTTGAATCAAAAACAAAAGCCGGAAAAGCCTTCGACATAATCCTCCTGATAGTAATCGTACTAAGCGTAATACTAGTAATTCTTGAAAGTGTCCCCCGAATTAACAGAGATTATGGGAGAGTAATGAAAATTATGGAGTGGGGAATAACAATTATCTTTTCCCTGGAATATTTTCTTCGCATCTTTATTTCCCGGTTTCCCCGTAAGTATATTTTCAGTTTTTTCGGCATTATAGATCTGCTGTCGGTAATTCCTACCTATCTTTCACTTTTACTAACAGGGGCCCAGGGACTGATAGTTATACGCGCTATCAGGCTGCTCAGGGTTTTTAGGATACTGAAACTTAACCGTTATACAAATGAGGGAGCCATTATTATAAAGGCATTAAAGGCCAGCCGGGTCAAGATCAGTGTTTTTATTTTTGCCATTCTCATGATAATTATAATTATCGGAACCCTCATGTATCTCATTGAAGGGGAAGCAGGAGGCTATAACAGCATTCCGATAAGTATTTACTGGACAATTGTGACCCTTACAACGGTAGGTTATGGAGATATTACGCCGCTGACTGATTTTGGAAAGTTTATTTCAAGCATTGTAATGTTACTGGGGTATGCTATCATTGCCGTGCCTACCGGTATTGTCACAGCAGAGTTATCGTATGAATATAAAAAAGACCCTGATATCAGGTGCAGAACCTGTGGCAATAAAGACAACGACAAAGATGCGGAGTTTTGTAAAAAATGCGGATCGGTATTGTAAGTTTAAGGAAAATATGCCTCCTTCAAAATAGTTTTCACCATCGGATTCCAGACAGGGATAATCCCGAACAAAATGGTCTGATCTTTGTCATTTTTCTGTTAACTTTGCAAAACCAAAATAAACGATATGAATATTCCGAGATTTTTTAAAATACCAAGGCACAGGGAGTTCAATTATCAGCCTATATATTACAATCCGGAAAAAGAAGAGCGTGAAGAGCGGAACAGAGGAATAAAGCGTGAGCTGGGCATCAAAGAGGAAGGAAAAGAATACAGGCCTATCATCAGGAGAGGCTCCATGAAAACATATTTCAAAGGAAATAAACGGGCAGCAAGAAATTCCAATCTGAGATTGATACTTATCATAGCATTTCTATTCTTTGTTGCTTATCTATTGTTGTACAGATAATTTTTATGACAGGAATTATTAATATCCTTCCGGATACGGTAGCCAATCAAATTGCAGCAGGGGAAGTGATCCAGAGGCCGGCCTCGGTCGTTAAGGAACTTGTGGAGAATGCTGTTGATGCACGAGCTGATTCTGTATCCGTGATCATTAAGGATGCCGGAAAAACACTTATACAAATAATTGATAATGGAGATGGCATGTCGGAAACGGATGCACGTCTTTGCTGGGAGAGGCATGCCACTTCGAAGATCCGGTCTGCTGATGATCTCTTTGCAATTCAGACAAAAGGTTTCCGTGGAGAGGCTCTTGCATCGGTGGCAGCTATTGCAGAAGTGGTATTAAAGACCCGCACAGAGAAAGAAGAAGTGGGAACAATGATCAGAATCAGCGGATCAAAAATTCTTTCCAATGAACCCACAGCATGCCCGAAGGGAACGAATTTCAGCGTGAAGAATCTTTTCTTCAATGTTCCCGCACGAAGAAAATTCCTCAAAACGAACTCCACCGAACTACGGCATATTATCAATGAAATACAGCATATTGCACTTGCCCACCCCGGGATAGAGTTCAATCTATATCATAATGATTCCAGCATTTTTCATCTCTCCAAAACAGGAAGAAGACAAAGAATCATCAGTATATTGGGGAAAAGCCTCAATCAAAGTCTGATACCCCTTGAATCGGAAACAAGCCTGGTAAAAATTACCGGTTTTATAGGCAAACCTGAATATGCCAAAAAAACATTTGGTGAACAGTATTTTTTCGTCAATGGACGATACATCCGTCACCCCTATTTCCACAAAGCATTGATGAAGGCTTACGAGCAGATCCTTCATCCGGATGCCATACCTTCTTATTTCATTTATTTTGAAATCGATCCGGATAAAATTGATGTAAATATTCATCCCACCAAAACTGAGATAAAATTTGAAGACGATCAGGCAATATGGCAGATCCTGCACGCTGTAGTACGGGAAAGTATAGGAAGAAATAACCTCTCCCCTTCCCTAACGTTCGACAGAGAAGGTGTTGTGGACATCCCTGTGTTGCGGAAGGATACGGAAATAAGTCCTCCTGAGATTAATCTTAATCCCGGATATGATCCATTCAGAGAGGAAAAATACCGAAGTCGGAATACCGCAGAATTTTACAGGGAAGAAAGAAAGCAGAACTGGGAGGCACTGTTCCAGAGTGAGGGTGATAAAAAAAAATCTCCGGAAAGCGATACAGATGAAAAGGAAAACCTTTACAGGGAAGCCGGTCGTTTTCTTCAGTTAAAAAGCAAATATATACTGACTCCCGTAAAATCGGGATTAATGATTATCGATCAAAAAAGGGCGCACGAAAGGATTATTTATGAAAAAGCGCTTAAAATAAAAAGTGAATCGGGATTCGCTTCGCAAAAACTACTCTTCCCCGAGACCATCGAACTAAATGCTTCAGATTTCGTTACTTTTGTAAAGATTAATGAGTGTATTTCTGAGTTGGGTTTTGACATTGGGGAATTCGGAAAAAACAGTATAATTGTCAACGGAATTCCTGAAGCTGTCAAAAATTCCGATATTAAAGCCCTGATAGAAGAGATACTGGAAGAATACAAGTCTCTGGGGACTGACACCGGTTCAAAAATGACAGAAAGAGTAGCAAAATCTGTGGCAAAAGCATCGGCAATTCCCTATGGCAAGATTCTTGAGACCGAAGAAATGCGAGTCCTGGTCGATCAGCTTTTTGCATGTTCCAATCCCAATCATTCTCCGGCGGGCAAAACTGTAATAAGTATTGTTCAGACCGGAGATATAGATAAAAGTTTTAAAAACTAATAAGTATGTATATTGGCAGGATTGGGGGAACACCCCCCGTGGTAAAAAACCTGATCATCATCAATGTCTTGATGTACCTTGCCCTGATGGGGTTTCAGGCAGGATTTGGCACTGACCTGAACCGGGTTCTTGGTTTATATTATTTTAAATCCCCATATTTTGAACCTTACCAGATCGTTACACACATGTTTATGCATGGCTCCATAGGGCATATTTTCTTTAATATGTTTGCCCTGTGGATGTTCGGTAAAGTACTTGAACAGGTGTGGGGAGGAAAAAAATTTCTCCTCTATTACTTTGTTACAGGTCTGGGAGCGGTATTTCTTCATATGCTGGTAACCCACCTGGCTCTGAATTCAGTGATGAAAGAAGCGGTTGAGCTTTTCGGCATCCAGGAATTTGACCCGGAAACGGTCCGGAGTCTGATACAATCCAATAACCCGGTTGCACGAGAAGTTGGCATAGGTCTTTACGTTCCTACCGTAGGAGCATCAGGAGCAGTTTTTGGCGTTTTGCTCGCCTTCGGGATGCTTTTTCCCAATACCCGTTTAATGCTGCTTTTTCCACCCATACCTATCAAAGCAAAGTATTTCGTGATCGGCTATGGAGCTCTGGAATTATACCTTGGGTTTTCACAACCAGGAAGTAATATCGCCCATTTCGCTCACATTGGAGGAATGTTATTTGGCTTCCTGCTTATAAGATACTGGAAGCATGACAGAGGTACCTTTTATTAAATTTTATATAGGATGAGAATTGCGGATGAAATAAAGGCTTCATTCCGGGAAGGAAGTACGCTAAGTAAACTGATCTATATCAACCTGGGTGTTTTTATCCTGATACAGGCAGCGATTATTTTTATGCATTTGTTCGGGGGGGATCAATATGTATATCCGGCCATTAGTTATCTGGCCGTTCCAACTGATGGAATGAGGCTAATTACCCGGCCATGGACCCTCATTAGCTATATGTTTACGCATAAAGATTTTTTCCATATCCTTTTCAACATCCTCTGGCTTTACTGGTTCGGAAAGATTTTCCTTTCATACCTTACTGAAAAACAGTTGCTCAGTATTTACCTTATGGGAGGGCTGGCAGGCGCACTTCTTTATATTGTTTCTTATAATCTTTTCCCCGGACTCAAAGAACAAGTTACTTCTTCCATGGCCCTGGGAGCTTCGGCCTCAGTCATGGCTATTGTAGTATCTATTGCTGTTCTTGTACCCGATTATAAGATATATGTGATCCTAATCGGACCGGTTAAAATTATTTACGTTGCCCTGGTTGGTTTTGCCCTTTCCTCACTTGTTGATTTTTCAGTAAATACCGGCGGAAAGATCGCACATATAGGGGGAGCCTTGCTGGGATATTTTTTCACACTCCAATATAATAAAGGAAAGGATATCACAATGGGATTTTCACGATTCATTGATAAGATCTTCCATATTTTCAGTCCGAAGAAAAAAATGCGGGTAACCCATAAGAAGACTGCAAGTGATTATGATTATAATAAGCAAAAAGTAAGAAATCAGAAAGAGGTTGACAGGATACTTGATAAAATTTCTCAGAAGGGATATGATAGCCTTACCAAAGAAGAAAAAGAAATTTTATTCAAAATGGGGAAATAGCATATCCGTTTTTACGTTTATTTTCAATCACCTGATCATAAAAAATTTAAGGCATCCGGAAATTCCATGAAATTTGAGAAAGTTAATTGAAAAAATACTGAAGTATATAAGCATACTGTTTGCAATCCTACTGCTGCTTTCTTACCTGTCAGTACATATTTCCCCTGCTCATTTCTGGCCGCTTGCATTTTTCGGACTTGCCTATCCTTTCCTGCTTATAATCAATATTTTTTTTCTTCTGCTCTGGTTAATTAAATGGAAAAGAGCTATATTCATTCCTGTTTTCGCTCTCCTTCTGGGTATTACACATATTAAAAACAGCGCCCCGAATATTTTCAGAAAGAAAGTTGAATTTGAAACTGAAAAAGACAGGGAACTGAAAGTGCTTTCCTATAATGTCCGGGCTTTCAATATTTACGAATGGATGAATGACCCGAACACCAATAAAGGGATCTTCAATTTTATACGAAGTGAGCATCCGGATGTGATTTGCTTACAGGAATTTTTTACCAGCAGCAGGGCTGAATTTTCTACCCGGAAATATGATGGATTATTTGGAGAGACTCCCTATAAGTATATTGAATATTCGAAAAGTAATAAAGATAACACTGGCTTCGGGCTGGCAACTTTTTCCCGCTACCCCATCGTTAACCAGGGCGTTGTCTTTAAACAGGGAGGAAATCAGAGCATCTATACCGATATTCTGTTCAACGAAGATACCATGCGTATTTTCAATTGCCATCTTCAGTCTGTTAACCTCAGACTTCATAATTATGAATTTCTCGACAGCCTGAGACTCCCCTACGATGAGCAACAGGTCAGAGAGCTTCAGGACCTTTCCATTAAACTAAAACACGCCTATATAAAAAGAGCAGAACAGGCAAAAAAGCTATCTGCGGAAATCAAGAATTCCCCTCATCCGGTAGTGTTATGCGGAGATTTCAATGATACCCCCGTATCATTTTCCTACCGCAGGATCAAAGGAAAAATGAAAGATGCCTGGCAAATGGCAGGAAGAGGATTTGGAAACACTTATCTTGGGAGACTTCCGCTCCGTATAGATTACATTTTTTACGACAACTCTTTCTCTGCTGTCGATTTCGAAAGGGTCAGGACACAGCTATCCGATCATTATCCTATTATTGCAATCCTTAGGAAAAAGGGGGAAGAGGGAGGGGGGAATGGCAAGGAGATTGGTGATCGGTGATCGGTAATCGGTGATCGGTGATCAGACCGATTACCGATTACCGATTACTGATTACTGATTACTGATCACTGCCTCCTGCCTCCTGCTTCCTCCCTCCTTCTTCCTCCCCCTCCCTCACTCCCTCCCCAAATCCCCAAAATACCGGCACACATCTTTTAATCCGCACTTCCCGCACAGTGGTTTTCTCGCTTTGCAAATATACCTTCCATGCAGGATAAGCCAGTGATGGGCTTTAGGGATGAGTTCTTCCGGTATATGTTTGATAAGTTCCTTTTCGGTTTGAAGGGGACTTTTAGAGCCGGTGGTAAGTCCCAGACGCTCGGATACTCTAAAAACATGAGTGTCGACAGCCAGTGCAGGCAATTTAAAAATAACAGAAGCAATCACATTGGCTGTCTTTCTTCCAACCCCAGGGAGTTTTTGAAGCTCAATTATATCGGAAGGAACCTGTCCGTCAAAATCTTTTATCAGACTGCCGGCCATACCATGAAGATGTTTTGCTTTATTATTGGGATAGGAACAGGTTCTGATATATTCATATATTTCATCAACTGAAGATGCAGCAAGGATTTCGGCATTAGGGAACCGTTCAAAAAACGGAGGGGTGATAATATTCACTCTTTTATCTGTACATTGAGCTGAAAGGATTACCGCCACGATAAGCTGGTAAGGATCTTTATATTTCAGTTCTGTTTCCGCTACCGGCATGTTTTCAGTAAACCATGCAATGACCTTGTCAAAACGTTCTTTTTTTCTCATGAATGCTAAAATAATAATTATCTCTCATACTTTTTGCTTGATGAGTCTGCTCTAAAAAGTGTATATTATGATCCGGAACCTGCCCTAACAATGGCATGATCCTGTACCACAGACTTTCTATGCTATGCGAAAGCGAAACCTCAGAACTCCTGTCGGGCATACGTGTCAACTTAAAGTTATCATGGATTCTATAAAAGGGGGCGTGTCTTGGTTATGAAATGCACAGCTAATTTTACAAAAAGACACTAAAATGTTTAAATTAATCACAAATCAATAATTTTTCTTGCAAATGTTAATCAATATGATTTAATTTGTTGGAAATTTACAGACAGACATTAATTATGAGTCAATTTATAGCTTTCTGGTATTTTTTTTACTTCTATTTTTTTTCAGGATAGATACCGGGATGTTATTATACATATAAGAAATCATATAAAGGTCCCGGTAAAAGGGGCCTTTTTTTATTAAAGACATGAAGGAAAATCCGGCTGAAATAAAAAAAATTGCCATCCAGGGTGGTTATGGTGCTTTCCATGAAATTGCAGCCATGCATTTTTTTGGAGATGATCATACCGAGATACTTCCCAGGGATACCTTCAGGGGACTGATGAAGTCGCTCAAAAAGAGACAGGCCGATTATGGAATAATGGCTATTGAGAATAGTCTTGCAGGCAGTATACTCCCAAATTATAATCTGATCCGGGATTCGGATATGAAGATTACCGGCGAAATATATCTCCGGATCAGACAAAACCTTGTAGCTCTTCCGGGTCAAAAAACCGAAGAACTGACGGAAGTCTTTTCTCATCCCATGGCTATTTTGCAGTGCCAGCACTTTTTTGATATGTACCCACAGATCAAACTTATAGAAAGTATTGATACTGCTTTAAGTGCCAGAGAGATCAGGGAGAAGGGCCTTATGAAAACCGGAGCCATTGCAAGTACACTTGCAGCGAAGAAATATGAGCTTGAAATCCTCGCAGAAAGTATTGAGACCAATAAGATGAATTATACCCGTTTTCTGATACTGCAGGAAAATAATGGCATTCAATTTGAAAATAACAAGATAAATAAATCATCTGTTTATTTTGCATTGGCTCATAAAACAGGTTCGCTTTCAAAAATATTGTCGATTCTTTCGTACTATGATCAAAACCTGACCAAAATACAATCAATGCCTATAATGGGAAAAGAGTGGGAATATCAGTTCTATGCCGACCTGATGTTTGATGATTATGACTGGTACAGGAAATCATTAGAAGCAATACGGCCTTTTACCAGTGTTTTAGGTATATTGGGCGAATATGAAAAAGGTAAATCAATAATGGAATAAAAAGTAGAAATCATGGGAGTAGATTTGAAACTGGATAATTTCAACTGGTGTGGTGAATGTTTATCCAGACCAATAATAATAGCAGGTCCCTGCAGTGCAGAAACCGAGGAGCAGATGCTCTCAACTGCCCGCGAACTGGCAAACAATGGCATAAAAATCTTCAGGGCAGGAATATGGAAACCCAGGACAAGGCCCAATGCTTTTGAAGGTGTAGGATCTGACGGACTTCGCTGGATGAAGACTGTAAAGGAGGAAACCGGAATGCTCACTTCCACTGAGGTGGCGAATGTGAAGCATGTATATGAAGCTCTGAAAAACGGCATTGATATACTATGGATTGGCGCCCGCACATCTGCTAATCCATTTGCTGTTCAGGATATTGCAGACTCTTTGCGTGGCGTTGATATTCCTGTGCTTGTAAAAAATCCCGTAAACCCTGATGTGGAATTATGGATAGGAGCTCTGGAAAGATTCAATAATTCAGGTATCAATAAACTCGGCGCAATTCACAGGGGATTCTCAATCTATGACAAGACACTTTTCAGGAATGATCCTCAGTGGCAGATCCCCATTGAACTGCGCAGGCGTATTCCTGACCTGACGATTATTAC
Organism: uncultured Bacteroidaceae bacterium; assembly: GCA_964426915.1. Classification (GTDB taxonomy): domain Bacteria; phylum Bacteroidota; class Bacteroidia; order Bacteroidales; genus CAYRTD01. Next base: position 17,819 of record CAYRTD010000042.1, read on the forward strand.
CGATCCAAGTCATATTTGCGGTAACAGGCAACTTATTTATGATATATCACAAAAGGCAATGGACCTTAATTTTGATGGGTTGATTGTCGAATCCCATATTAATCCTGATAAAGCTTTGAGTGATGCAAAACAGCAGGTTACACCCGCTGCACTTAAAGATATTTTAGATCGTTTAATACTCAGGGAGCCCGGATCTGACTTTGATGTTGAAATAAATCTTGCTGAATTGCGTGAACAAATTGATAAACTGGATGATAAGATGATCAATCTCTTTGAAAAGAGGATGAAGGTTGTTGAGGAGATCGGACGGCACAAAAAAGAAAATAACCTTACCATCCTTCAGAGTAAAAGGTGGGATGATCTGTTGAACAGAAGGGTGAGCCTGGGAAGCAGAAAGGGATTAAGCGAAGAATTTATTCTTAAGATATTCAGGGCCGTTCACCAGGAATCAATCAACCATCAGACAGTTGTTATGAATCAAAAAGAAAATTTCCAAAATGAGCCGGATAAGGTATAAAACAAATGCAGGAGAAACTGGCATATATATACCGAGAGATATGGAGTTGCTTACAGAGCTTGTTCCTGAAGATTCAACCGTAATTCTTGCTGACGAAAATGTTCTGAAATTCCATTCAGGCAAATTTTCTTCTTTCCCCCTCATTCCAATACCTTCGGGGGAGAATAGTAAAAGTCTGGCCAGTTATGATGATATCTTTCAACAGCTTCTGGATCTTGGTGTTGACAGAAGCTGGAATCTTGTCGGTATAGGAGGGGGGATAACTACGGATCTTGCCGGATTTGTAGGATCAACCTATTTCCGGGGAATTCCTTTCGGATATGTATCCACAACTCTTCTCGGACAGGTTGATGCTGCCATAGGTGGTAAGAATGGGATAAATTACAAAGGCTACAAGAATCTTATTGGTGTTATCAGGCAACCGGATTTTGTACTTTGTGATATAGAAAGTTTAAAAACACTCCCGAAAAATGAATTTATCGGAGGATTTGCCGAAATTATTAAATATGCATTTATCCGGAGAGCCGATCTTTATCCTTTTCTTGTCGGTAGTCTTGATAAAGCACTTGAATTTCAGATGGACATTCTTGAGTATCTTGTAGAAGAATCGGTTAAAACCAAAGTGGAAATTGTAACGGGAGATGAATTCGAAAAAGGAGACAGGAAATTATTGAATTTTGGGCATACTTTCGGACATGCACTTGAAAAATTATACGGCATATCGCATGGGGAAGCTGTTGCCATCGGAATGTTGCTTGCAACCAGGATGTCGGTTAACCTTGGTTTAATCAAGCCTGATGTGGTTAACAAACTGGAAAATCTTCTTATCCTGGCAGGTTTACCGGTAAGTATGGAATTTGATACTTCAATGATGACTGAAGTGATGAAAAAGGATAAAAAAAGAAGAAGGAATAGCATGGATTTCATTTTGATTGAAGAAATTGGCAAGGCTGTGATAAAAACTATCCCGTTGAATGAAATAAAATCAATTTTTGATGATCTGTATTAGCCTGGGCAAAATAGATTTTGACAATGCTCTTTCTCTTTGCAGAAAGGAGGAACTGGTAGAGATAAGGGCCGACCTGATGTCATTCGGTAAAAAGCAATTTACCGACCTGCTTAATGCCGGGGCGAAGATTGTTTTTACCTGCCGGAAATCCGGACTTAACGATAGCGAGAGAATAAAGCTTTACAGGCTTGCTATTCAACAAAATGCTGCCTTTGTGGATTTTGATATGAAAGAAGATGAAAATATTCTGAAGGAATTAATGAACGACGTATCCGGTTCCGAAAGCAAATTGATTTTATCTTATCATAATTATAAGGTCACTCCGGGTCCGGAGGAGCTTAAGCAGGTACTGAGATCAATGTATTCTGCAGGGGCCGATATTGCTAAAATTGCCTGTCTGGTTAATAAGGATGAGGATAATGTAAATTTGTTATCTCTGTATCGCAAACCCGGCAATAAGCTTGTGCTGGGGATGGGTGAAAAGGGGATGATTACCCGGGTTGCTGCGGTTTTTATGGGCGCTGAATTTACTTTTGCTTTCCCCGAAGGTGGGAATAAAACTGCCCCCGGACAATTAACCAAAGATGAGTTGGAAGAGATATTTGCTATTATGAAGTCCTGACGGATTTAATTCCGTAAATTTGATAACAATATAAAAATGAAATAATAAATCAGTAAATGAATTCTTTCGGCAGAATATTCAGAGTTTCGGTTTATGGAGAATCCCACGGTAATTCGGTTGGAGTTATAATTGACGGTTGTCCTTCCGGTCTTCCTCTTAGTGAAGCAGATTTAAAGGCAGATCTCTTACGAAGAAAAAGCGGGGCAAAAGGCACAACACCCCGGAAAGAAACTGATCTGCCTCATTTTATGAGTGGTGTATTTAACGGTTATACCACAGGCTCTCCCATAAATATTCAGTTTGAAAATTCCAATACACGGTCAAGCGATTACCTGAAACTCAAAGAAACTCCAAGGCCCGGACATGCTGATTTTGTAGCTTCGAAGAAGTTTGGAGGTTATGAAGATTACAGGGGAGGTGGACATTTTTCCGGAAGGCTGACCCTTGCCCTGGTATCGGCAGGTGTGATTGCCAAAAAGTTACTTAAGGGAATTACGGTCGGGGCTAGCCTGATAGAAGCCGGAGGTATGAAAGATGTTGCAAAAGCGATTGATATGGCTGTAAAGGAGGATGATTCTATAGGAGGAATAGTTGAATGCAGAGTTGAGCATATCCCGGCAGGACTTGGTGAGCCATTTTTTGATTCATTGGAATCCTTGATCAGTCATGCAGTTTTTGCTATTCCCGCCATTAAGGCAATTGAATTTGGATCAGGATTTCAGGCAGCCGGAATGAAGGGGAGTGAGCATAACGACAATATTTTGTCTGCTGATGGTAAAACAGAAACCAATCACGCAGGTGGAATAAACGGGGGGATTAGTAATGGAAATCCACTTATATTCAGAATTGCAGTTAAGCCCACCAGCAGCACATCCAAAGCTCAAAAAACAATGAATATGCAATCGGGGCAGATCGAAGAATTAAAAATCGAAGGCCGCCATGACAGGTGTATTGCCCTACGCGTGCCTCCGGTCCTTGAGGGAGTGGTTGCCATTGTTCTTGCCGATCTTATGTTGCTGGAAGGAAGAATTAACAGAATTATCAAAAAATAATATACAAGATGAGAATAGCTATAATAGGTGCAGGTAATATGGGGTCATGGTTTGTTGAATCACTTTGTCTTGATTATGAGGTAGGGGTATACGATTCAGACCGTAGTAAAATGAAATATTTTTTCAACTCCAGAAAATTTCTATATCTCGAGGATCTTTTTGAATTCGAACCTGATCTGCTGATAAATGCGGTTAGTCTTGAAAATACTGTGAAGGTCTTTGAAGAAATCGTGCCTCATCTTAATGCTAATTGTATAATTTCCGATATTACTTCTGTTAAAAGTGGCTTGTCAGGGTTTTACAGAAATGCGGGAAGAAGGTTCGTCAGTACCCATCCTATGTTTGGACCCACCTTTGCGAACGTAAAGGATCTAAGCGAAGAAAATGCGATTATTATTAATGAATCCGATCCGGAGGGAATCGGTTTTTTTCGAAAGTTTTATTCATCAATGAAACTCAGGATTCATGAGTACAGCTTTGAAGAACACGATAAAACCATTGCCTATTCTTTGTCAGTGCCATTTTCCTCCACCCTTGTATTTGCATCACGGATGAAAAAGCAGGAAGCTCCCGGTACAACATTCAGAAGGCATCTGGATATTGCAAAAGGTTTGCTGTCGGAAGATGATTACCTGCTATCTGAGATTTTACTAAACCCCTTTAGTCTGGAACAGATAGAAAATATAAATAAAAGTCTTGAAGAACTAGTTAATATGATAAAAAACAAAGATACAGATGGACTGAAGATATATTTCAATACTTTAAGGAAAAATCTTGGCCTGGACAAGCAGTTGTGAATTATTCCATAAGGCAGATTTTTAAAACTTTGTGGCTGTTGTTGGTGATCCGGAATCTGTTATCGATCCTGTAACCTATAACCCAGGCAATATCCTGACCGCTGCATAACAACCATGTATTTTCTTTTTGAGGAATAGAAAATTTATTATCCACAAAAAAATCACTGAGTTTTTTACTGTTCTGCATTCCCAGGGGCTGGAAATAATCACCAGGATGCCATTTTCTGATTATCAGGGGGAAAGAAAGTTTTTCTGCATCCAGACAGGCAACATCGGGATAAGGAGGGATACTTAGCGTACCTGCTTCAGCAGATTCCAGGGATAGTTTAATCGGGTGGGAGACCTCTTTCTGATCCTGATCAATATAATATTTCTTGTCATCAGGCTCTTTATAGACTTCAATGATAAGATCCTCCCTGTCTTTAATAAGTCTGTGTGTGCCTGAATAGAATTTTTTTCCCGGAGAAGCCCACAGGCTTTCCCAAATATCTTTTATTGATGACGGACTGAAATTTAAGTCGGCAAGTATTTCATAAAGAACAGACTGGCTAAATTCTTCCTTTAATAAAGACTGAATGCTTATGCTGTAATAATTACCAGTTCTGCGAAGAATTAATTCTTTTTTATCATCAATATAGTTAATGTAAATAGATTGAACCCTTGACAGATTATTAATATTTCCTTCCATGGTCTTTGAAAAAGAAGGATTAATTTCTTTCATCAGAGGCAAGACCTTGTGTCTGATCCTGTTACGGATATATTTTTCAGATATATTAGAACTGTCTTCTCTCCATTTGATTTCATTTTGCGATGCATAAATTTCAATCTCTTCTCTTGTAAAATGGCTCAGGGGCCTAATAAGATAACCGTTTTTCGATGAAATACCTGTTAATCCTCTAATACCTGTTCCCCTGCAGAGATTGATAAAAAAGGTTTCGACCTGGTCATCGAGATTATGTGCCGTTGCAACATAGTCGAAAGCATTTTCGAGGCGTAATTCATCGAACCAGTTATACCTCAGATCTCTTGCCGCCATTTGAACAGAGATCTTATTTTCCTCTGCATAACTAAGGGTGTCAAATTTTTTAGATATGAAAGTAAGATCATTATTGACGCAAATATCTTTTACGAATTCTTCATCTTCGTCCGACTCATGACCTCTGAGTCTGAAATTACAATGAGCGACGATCAGTTCATTATCAAGAGCCGAAAACAGATCAGTCATTACCATACTGTCAATACCTCCGGAAACAGCAAGAATAATCTTATTTATAGGAGAAACACCATCCCCGGCAATTTTTTTACGGAAAAGCTCTCTCATGGCCTTTTTTTGTAAAAATAAAAAAAAAGAGGCTGCTCGTTGAAGAACAGCCTCTAAAAGAATAAACAGTTTTCTTTAACTTGTTGACAAGTATGATGCGATACCCTGCTGTGTTTCTTTGAGGGCTTTATCACCCGACTTCCAGTTTGCAGGACATACTTCACCATGTTTTTCGAAATATTGAAGAGCATCAATCATTCTAAGGGTTTCATCCACACTACGTCCGAGGGGCATATCATTAACCACCTGATGCCTTACAATCCCTTCTTTGTCAATGAGGAACAAACCTCGATAGGATTGGGGAATCCCGGTATAGCCGGCATGACCTTCCTCATCGTAATTATATTCACCTGCAAGAACATCATAATTTTCAGCAATCGTTTTTGATTGATCGGAAACAAGTGTATGTTTTACATCTTTAATACCTCCGTCTTTCTGCTCAGTCTGCAGCCATTTCCAATGCGAAAATTCACTATCAACGGAACAGCCTACAACTTCCACTTCTCTTTTTTCGAAATCATTGATTCTTTTTTGTAAGGCAATAATTTCGGTAGGACAAACAAAGGTGAAATCTGCCGGATAAAAATAAAAAACGACATATTTCTTTCCCTTAAATTGTCCCAGAGAAAAGTTTTCTACGATTTCTCCACCGTTTACAACGGCCGGAGCATTAAAATTTGGTGCTTTTTTCCCAACTAGTACAGACATAATTTTATTAAAATTTAAGGTGTTAAGGATTCGAAATAATTGTAAAATTAGATAACAAATGAATGAGCAAATGTTTCAAAAAAAATAAAAAATAAGAACTATTTAACAAAACTATCTTGTAAACATGTATTATTCATGCGGCAAGTTTAGGGCAGATGACAGGCGGCGGAATACAGACTAATGATAAATGATCAATGCAGGAGCGCCGGGTGCAAAATTTCCTGGATTCAGTTTCTTTTCTCCTGAAAAGTTAATATGATCCCACAGAGAAAGGTCTTTAATTCCCGGATAAAAAGAGAATCGTAACTGAATGGTGGGAAATACAAGCCTTTCGTTTCTTATTCTTATGCCCAAACCAAAACCGTTGAATCTCTCCAGACGCCCAAGTGATATATCTTCTTCTCCGATGAATCCATGATCCGAAAAGCCATAAAAAACTAAATTAAAACCGTACAACTTATAAGGAGAAAAAACCACAGCTTCAAAATTTATGGTCACTTTCTGTTTTCCGTAAATTGTATTGTCTGAGAGACCTCTTATTCCTGCATCATTGTTCAAATTTATCCTCTCCAGTGGAAAACGGTTCAGTCCTTTGGCATAATTCATATACCCAAAAAAGCGCATCTTGAATCTTTCGATTAAAAATAATTTTGTAAAGTAATCCAGATCAAGCTTAAATACTCCCTGTTCAAATGCCTTTTTATCATTAATAAAACCACCTACAGAAGTATGTAAGTTGGCATAACCCACAGCTCCCAGAAAATCACCATAGGAGAGGCTTAATGAAGAGTAGAGTCTGTCGTTAAACTCGCTGAATTCTTTACCCAAAGATATATTGCCCAGCCATCCGGTAGGGATATCTTCTGTATGGCCATAACCATAAATAAGGTTGCTGCGGTAATAACTCTGAACCGATATGGAAATAGAATTAAGCCATAAAGTTTTATTGTGATAATCATATAGAAGCCTTTCGTCTACTTCCATGGGTCTTTCGAAATATCTTTCTTTAAGCAACCGGCTTGCAAGGATAAGGTTTAATCTGTTAAACCGGTATTTGCTAAAGGTTTTAAGGTTAAAAGAACGTCCAAGCCAGAAATCACTATAATTATAATCCAGTGACCTCAGGGGTTGAAGGCTGTCAGAAAGCCATATTCTTTTAACAGTATTCATTTTATAGATATTTAGACCTCCCGCATATTTTGTATTGGGTGTAAAAAACTTTCGGTTCAACTGGATTCCGTAGGATTCGGTCTCGAAAACACTTTTATAATAGGTTTTGGCATCGATAAAGCTGCCCATGATGTTTTTATTTCTCAAAGCAGCTTCATATCCCCACATACTTGTCTTGGCAGGGTCCCAGTGAACGCTGCTTTGGAACTCGATCCCCGAACCAAGGATATTACGGTCCTGAATTACCAGTTTCCCTGTGCTCAGGTCTTTAAGTTCCGGAAAAACAGCTTTGGGCCATACATCCCTGGTTATGAAAGTAATATCCGCATAACCCGGATCAGAGGCATCTGGGCTGATAATCACCCTGACATCGTTTATGTAAGGTAAATCTCTCAGAACCCTTTCATTATCAGCAATAATTTCTGGTTCAATAAGTTCTCCCGTTTTAATCAGTAGATTGCTTTTCAGTACATTCTTCAGGGTTTTTATATGAAGGGTATTAGCTATTTTGTTTAGTGGTGAATCATTAACATAGCTTGTGTCATTTATTGAAGTTCCAAAAGGATTAAGCCTTACAAAATTTATATCCCGGATTTTCAGTCCCTCATACTGTTCATATTTGAGATAACTAAGCTGGGTTTCAATCGTGTCTGCCTCTGATTTTTTTCTTTTTTTGACTACTATATTATGGAGTTCCCGGGTTATTCTGTTTTTATCTGCTTTTATCCTGAGGGAATCAAAAAAATCTTCGGTTTTCGGATCTTCATTATGCGGAACCGTATCTGTCAAGGAGGGACGAATATCTATATTCACAGCTTTCAGAGAACCAGGAAGGAGCATCAGGTACAAGAATAAATGTATCCGGAATGATATATGAATAATCGACATTTATTTTTTCCTATTTAACAATAAGAACCAGGTTTTGGATTATTTAGTGTCTGTCCATAATGTCCGATATACTCATTCAGTGTTAAATTTCAGCGGTATTTCCCGGAGTACCGCGGACAGGCG
>CAYRTD010000043.1:0-25858 GCA_964426915.1 uncultured Bacteroidaceae bacterium
AATACTCTGAAAAATTTGATTTTGCTCCGTTATGGGTTGTTGGTTTAAGGTCATCTCTTAACAAAAGAGCTATAACAGCATAATATGCTAATAAAGACGGTTGATTGCGGAATTCCACTTTTCTTAATCAGCTAGAATATGAGCATCATCCAAAGTATCCTTTGCTCTGGCAATCCTATAGTTAATCAGATCTTCTTTAGTGGCGCTCATTTCAATTTAATCCCTTCATTTTTTATATTTTCGAATAGAGGTGTAATGGAGTATTTATTATTCCAATCCGTCTTTGAATATATAAGTGGAGAAATGATCTCACCGGTTTCTAGCTCCAGATCGTAAAAATCGTCCATGAACTTAGTTTCAAGGTCATAAGATATACTTGGACGATTAAGTAAGATTAAAAGATCCCAATCTGAAAGTTTCTTTGCTCTTCCTCTAGCTAGGGATCCATATAAATACACTTCTGAATCAGGGGCATTTTCATCTACTACCTTGATGATCTTTTCTAATATCTTCTCTTTTTTACCCATATAACAAAGATATATCAGATTAGAATATAGCACACGGAATTTCCTATCTAATTTTTCTGTTTTGATATAAAATTTGAAAAACTGTGTTCTCCGGGTAGCTTACGCCCCCTAAGAACCGCGCATGCGAGTTAACTCCCTTCCGTCATGAGCTCCACGTTGTTCCGGTTCCCGGCACACGGCTCAGGCACCCGACTTTTTTGACAGGCACTAATTACTCTGTAAATTTGATTTTAAATGCGATTTCTTTTTTATATTCCATTGCATCAAGCTTATAATCATAAAGGGCATATGCTTTTACAAGTGCTAATTCCTTCACCTCTTTGTTTATTTTTCCGTTTGATGTATCAATAAACCATTTTTCGGTAAAGATTAAAGAGTTATAATCATTCGTGTCAAAAGGTTCTTTTATAATGGAATTAAATAAATCCTCAGGATCTGTATAAGGCGCCTGAACAGTGTCGATTTTAGTGCAATGTGTTTTTATCTCATTGATAGAAAGTTTTTTATTACTGAAGAAATCATAAGCTGTTATTTTACCTTCATTTACTGCTTCCAAAATCTCCTGTACCAGGTTTCTTTTGTTAAAACCGCTTAAAAGTGGAGCATGTCTGTAATTATTTCCCTGGTAATTTTTTATGGGAAGATCATAATAGCCATTCGTTTGTACAAAAATATTGTTATCAGCACCTGTTGTCAGACTATAATAAAAGTCCATAGGCGCAAGCGGAAACTCATATATAACCTCAACACATGAAGTTGTATTTTCTGCCTTTATATCATCCGGATAGAATACCCTGAAGGGAATATCATACAATATATCCTCGAAATCACCATAATACTTAACTTCTTTTGTGATTATTTCATACCCTAATACCTCTTTGGTGAAAATACCCTTTGAAATATCCGCCTTCCAGTTTTCTATAAATGATATCCCTATGGCATGATCATGATAGTCAATTAATTGCTGTGCTTCTATTTCCTGATTATCTTTAACAATAATGATTTCTTCGTATTGAGGAATCTCCACAGGTTCTCTTTTCTCAAGTGCTGAGTAAGGAAAATCCGTATCTGTTTCCGGCTTAAGAGTTTCGAGCGGTCCGTTCAGTGCGTTATCAATTAAGTAATACATCACGTCCTGCTCATCCAACATATTTTCATAGGAGTGAATTATCGGAAATTGAATGTCCTCGTGTACCCAATAGGAGCTATCTTTGAGGTAAACGACATCCTGCACCAGGAGTTCCTCCGGGACAAATACACCTGATTGGGAATAAATAACTTTACACGACAGAAACAAGATAACATATATTACATTCTTCATAATCAATTGTAGTTTATTATCCACATCGTATGTTTTTTTTAATTGTTTCTTACCGCTTCAATTTTGCCAAATAATGTTGAATTTTTGGATAAATCCAGAAAGTATTGATACATGAGCCACAATTTTACCTGACCCCTAAATCTATTTTCATTCTTTCAAAAGCACAGTAACACCCATCCTCAGCTTCGGAACTTCAGGAAAATCTCCCTTAACAAAATCAAATAATCTGTAATCACAGGTTACTGCCACACTTTTATAGCTAATTCTGCCAAAAGCAGAAAAATTCTTAAACTCATGAAGTCCCCTGGTGCTAAACTTTCTTTTATCAATATTGTAAGCATGTCTGAAATATAAGGGGAAATTGTACAAAGCGCCCAGATCAATTGCCACAGTTTCCCGGGATTTATTCCCGTGAGATTCAAAGAAAGAAACCTTATGGTAAAATCCAAGATTTAAATTTATGTTGGAGTATCTCTCATTCTTTACAGGGGCAGGTGGATACATTGTTGTATCATCATTAAATGCTGTATACGCATACTCCACCCCGTATAGAAACCATAAACTAAAGCGGTTCCCATATTTTATCATCCTTGAACCTATTCCCATATTCAGGGAGAATGAATTATTAATAAAGGGATCGTCGTTATTCATGTTGGGTCCGTACAGAAGTCCTATATACTCTTCAAAATCAGGTATTCCCATGTATTTGGATTCAAAATATGGTTTCCCTACATCAATTACATAGCTGGATATGCTATCCTGTTTTGACACCACATTATATCTTCTTATTATCAATTTATCATTTCGGTAAATATCAAGATTATAAACTCCCGGATTCAAGTCTTCTATTTCCAGATTTTCTTCGAGAATATACCCCTCGGCCACGGGGCTATCTCCTGAGAATAAAATATACTTACACTCATCACAACACTCACAATCCCATGAGTTAGCCATTATCAATTCCAGTTTACCTGTTTGACTGAAAACAGTTATGGATGCAATTGAGAAAACAATCAGTATTATTACTTTTTTCATATTTGAAGGTACTATATTAAGATGCAATTCAAAACATAACCGCCAGTAAGTCTGTCTATTAACCTGATAGCTTACAAGAGGTCATATACCTGATTATTCAGGTAAACTTTCCTGCAATGTAAAACTATAATGATTTTGTAGAATGGGAAATACCCAAGCTTGGGTATTTTTGGTGATTGCCATGGAAACCAAAACCATTCCACCGGCTGCCCACAGATTTTTCTGAATGAAATGCTTTCTTTTCATACCTGACCGGATTGAAATTAAAAATCTGTCAGGTTCACACCATAAAATTCATACATTCTCTTGTAGCTCTCACCATATCGTTTATCTTCTTTCATATATTCATAATCATTATAATCTTTTATCCTGTCTGAATCTATGATCATCCCTTCCTCCTTTAGTTTATCCTGGAGGACCTGAACATCAATTTCCTGAACCGGAATTTCATTTTGTTTTGCCATAACCGTTGCCAGGGCTGCCGCATGACCAGCCTGCATCCAGGTTGATTCGAGTCGGTAGGTGCAAAACGCCACATGGGAAAAGGAAGCACAAACAGGTACCAGTAAATTCATACATTCCTCTTTTTTCGGGGTCATAACCCGGTAGGAAATTTCAAAAGGCAACAAAACAATCTCCCATATTCTTCCTTCATTGGTAAAGCTGCTGTCCGACAGGGCAATCCTTTGAACGTGATGGCTGTCCACCCAGTGGGAACCCAGCATAACCGATTCTTCTTTTTTCCGATCCCTGAAAACATCCTGCTCGGTGTGGATTTCTCCCCCGGTCATTCTTCGCCCTTCTCTAACATATAGGTATACGGGGAAATTATCATTTTCAACAAATTCATCCGCTGCAAAACCATAGCTCAGCATCTCTGTTTGAATATTTTCCGGAACCCTGGGGTCATTCCCCAGAAAGTATAAAAATCCAAGGGTCCAGGATTTATGCTCCTCATAAATTTTTCTACGTGTCTCATAATTTCCATCTGTGTATCCTTCATTGGCTCCAAACATTCCCAGGGATATCAGGGATCTTTGCTGATTATTGAATTCGTACTTGCCCGACCCCCGCTTATATATTCCTATAAGATCCCAAAGCTGTATTCCGGGAGTGCTTTGCAGGTAATCTGCCAGAAAATTAAATTTTGTAGAATCATAATCATCCGGACGGGTAACCTTCACGAAATTATTCCGATCTTTCGTCATCGTCGGCCTGAAATTATAGTTCATCACCCTATTATCGCCACTACCCGGGATGATAGTGTCGTAACGGTTGAAATAGGGAAGAAGTTTGCCATTCTGATCAACTGTACGCGCTTTCAGTGTATCATCTATCAGCCTGACTCCGGCAAGAGATTCGTTATATTTCGATATGGGTTCACGACCATAAGTATAGGAAACACCAGCCTCTGCCATCAGGTCGCCTTCGTAGCTGCAATCAATAAAATAATCTGCTTCTATCTGAGAGTTATTACTTAGATGGATGGATGTAATTTCATTTTGTGTTTTAGTAAGGCCGGTAATGCGGGCTTTCATAACCGGTTCCACACCGGCATCCTGAAGCATTTTTTTAAATATAACCACTGCATGCTTGGATTCAAAGAAGAATGCCGGATCTCCCTTTTTGAAATTGAGTTTGCGGCCAGTCCCGAATGTTTGAAAATAAGCTGAATCATAGAATTCTTCACCCATTTGTATGTAAAAATCACGTGCCCGTCCGGTAATAACATCATTCAACATATGTTCAGATTCTGCAGTATTCAGGCCACTGCTATACATCCCGCCAATCACCTTCATAGGTTCGATGAGAATAACCGATAAGCCATGATCAGCTGCCGTTACAGCCGCGATTATTCCACCAGGGGTAGCCCCATAAATGGCAAGATCGTAGCTTTCAGGGTTTTTGTTTGATGTGCAGAAACTTAGTCCACTAAGCAGGATAAAAATACTAATGAAGCGGATGATGGTTTTCATAGTATAATGATTTCATGAATATTTTGGATACTATATGAATCATATTTTCACTCTCAATTTCCGGATCATCGGTTGGGAAACATAATGCATATAATTGCCTCTAAAATAATAAAAAACCCTGAACCAAACCTAAAATGCAATTTTGATATTCGTTTTTGAGATGTTTATGAGTTATTTCCGGGATGTTTGTTCGAGAAGAGAATTTATACAGAACCTGCAAATTCAGTTACAACTTTTTTTGAGAAACCTTAAGCTTGCAACTCCTCATCTGCCTGACCTTATCAGTATTAGTTTTGTCAAATGCCTGTGCCCCCCTTCTTAAGCGCATTAACCAGTGTGTTTATTATTTTTGGTTTTTCCTGGAATTATATTTCCAATTGCATCATTGATGCATTTGAATTATTATTGCATCCATGAAAGCCCTTCCTGAAAAAAAATATCAACTGTCCTCCGGATATTCCGATAATGAAATAAAGGTTTTAATAGGGGTACATGTGCAATTTGTAAACGTTAATCCTGGAAGATTGAGGAATTTATAAATTAAATTACCTTTTGCTTCTTGAATGTAATATAAAGAAACAAAAGCGCAATTACAGCCCCCAGTAAATCTGCCAGTGGAAAAGCCAGCCATACCCCATCCAAACCAAGGTTGAAGATATAGGGAAGAATCAACACCATCGGTGTAATAAGCAATATCCAACGCTGAATGGCCAGGATAAAAGCAGATTTGGCCTTACCCATTGCCTGGTGTGCTCCCATGCTGGCATGTGAAATGCCCATAAGCCACATCATGCCAATGACAATGCGTAGTGCCCTCGGACCAATTTCCAGTAATTCCTCATTGGTGGTAAATAATCCGAAGATGGGTTCTGCAAAAACCTGGAAAATCACCACTGCAATAATACCATAGCCAACGGCATAGATAAAACCCAGCTTCATGGTTCGTTTGATGCGTTCTTTTTTGTCTGCTCCGAAATTGAAGCCCACAATGGGTTGCATTCCCTGGTTCAGTCCAAACAAAGGCATCCCGAAAAATAAGGTGATCTTGTATATCACTCCGAATGTAGCGATGGCGATGTCCCCTCCCAGTGCCCCAAGAGTATGATTAAGAACCACGTTAGCCACACTGCTGGATGCCCGCATTCCGAAACCTGAAAGGCCTACCGATATTGCGGGTTTGAGTACGTTTTTGTCCAGATTTAAAAAACGAAAGCGAAATTTTAAAAGATGTTTGGAGCCCATGAAATACCAGATCAGGTAAAGAAGGGTTGTAAACTTTCCGATAATCGTTGCCAGCGCCGCTCCCTTGATCCCCATATCGAGCGGAAAAATAAAAATATAATCCAGAATCACATTCACTACCAGGCCCAGCAGCATGGCATTCATGGCATCCCTGGCGTTTCCCTCTGCCCGTAAATAATTACTGCTGCTCACGCAAAAGGGAAACCATAACATTCCGATAAAGATAATATGGCCATAATCGCTAGCATATGGCAATACAGTGGGAGTTGCGCCGAAAGCGATCATGATCGGATCGGTAAAAATGAGTCCTGCCGTACTGAAAAAAATACTTATCAGAATGATCATCAAAAAACCGTTCCCAGCAGTATGGTTTACCTCCGATATTTCTTTCCTGCCCAGTTGCCTGGAAATAAGAGTGCCGGTACCTATGCCGATAAGATGTGCAAAGGAAGAAATAATTGCCATCACCGGCAATACGATAGCCACTCCTGCAATTCCCTCAGCACCTACTCCCCGGCCCACAAAAATGGTATCGATAATATTATAAATAGCATTGGCAAACAAGGCCAGCATGGAAGGCATTGATAACTGTATCAGTAATCTGTTTATGTTTGCTGTGCCGAGTTCTTCGTGCTTTTTGGGCATGGAGATTTTTGTTTTTGAGGGGCAAAGGTATGAATTTTGGGTGAGTCACTTTGTTGGTGAGTCACTTTGTTGGTAAGTCACTTCGTTGGTAAGTCACTTTGTTGGTGAGTCACTTCGTTGGTGAGTTGCTTTGTTGGTGAGTGAGGGGGGTATTTGGTCAGCTTAAATACCGCCAGGCCTGCAATGGCCAGGCGGACCAGTATTATGAGAATGATGGTTGATTTTCGTAAGACCCCGTTTAAATACCTGGCAGGCTTTAATCTCGGACTTTATGGACAAACACTAGTTAGTGTCTGTCCATAATGTCCAATATCTGCGTTGCTGCAAAAATTTTAAATCCTCGAATACATTAGTATACTGCGGTTTAAAATTTTGTGCCTCCGCACGCTGTCGCTGAAGCTTTAGCGTAGGCGCCTAAAGCTTCAGCGACAAGCGGTTGCGCGCCTTGATCTCGAACATTATGTTCCGATAGCCATCGGAACAGACTCTCGACTCTATTGACAGACACTAGTTAAATATTTGTGTTCATTTGTGGACTCTTTTTTCTAATTTTGAAATTTCAATACAAACCGGCTGACAATGAAATTATCTGATTTACTCCTGGGGATATTTTTTTTATTTCCATTTGCCTTAAATGCCCAAAGCCTTAAGGAGCGCATCGAAGCATTTAAGGAGAAAAGACAGGAGAAGATAGCTGTAACCGATAAGTTTCAGATATCCGGACCCGTGCTGAGTTATGGAAGCCTGCAGGATCACAGGATAAGTCCACTGATATACCCTGGACCGGGTGCAGGTATTTACTGGACCACCTTTAAGATCACGCCAGAGTGGACCACCATTTATGACCTGCGGCTACAATACAACCATCTTCAGGGACCTTCAACCCTGAATTCTCAGTTCCGGAACCCGCATGGAAGGCTTGAAAGCAATTTCCTACGCCACCTGAAAAATGATTCCTGGGCAGCAGGAGGAGGAATTTCAATGGAGTATTTCGCAAATTTTTACGGTAAACTCGAAAATGATGCTTTTCATGGAGATGGTTTTGTTTCTTTAAATGCCACAGCTTCCTATACTGAAGAGTTTCGATTGCTGAAAAGGGATGCGTGGCTCCGGTCATCCATCACTATACCTTTTTTCTCATATATCAATCGTATTCCTGATTATAATATAGGCGGTGTGGAGCACATTTTTAGCGGACCCTTTTCTTATAGAAGAGTAGGTTTGAAAACGGAATTAATTAAAATGATGAAGCACAGTGAAGAAAACCGGGTGAGCATTTCATATGAATGGGATTTCTGGCATTGGAAGAATGAAGAAGAAGGATTGCCGGTCAGGGTGGGAAACCATAGGATAAGGATTGGGTTTTGGTTGAAGAGGATGTGAGAGGTGGGAGAGTGAGAGGGAGAGTGAGAGTGGGGGTTGGGGAGTAGGGAGTTCGGGATTTAGGGAATACGGGATTGCGTGGGTTAGCTGACACGAAAACATTACGCTCAAATTGGTTACGAAAAGGATTGTTGGGAGCAGCAAATTATTTGAAGTGAATAAATCAGAAAAGAAATGAAAAAATTATTATCCATAATAATCGCATCGGGGATGATCGGAGTATCCTGCGAGAAGCTTTTTTATGAAGAAGAACCTTCAGCAGATCCACAGAGTATATTTCAGCAGGTGTGGGATTTTACTGACCGGGAGTACAGTTTCTTTGAATATAAGAATATCGATTGGGACTCAGCACATGATGTTTATAAAGATCGTATTCACCCAGAAATGGGGGAGGAAGAACTCTTCAATGTTCTGTCCGATATGCTTTTTATTCTCAGGGACGGCCATGTAAACCTTAAAGCTCCTTTTGACCGGTCACGTAACTGGTTCTGGTATCTTGATTATCCTGAGAATTATGATTTCTCAGTTTTGCAGCGGAATTATTTCAAAGGAAGGGAACAATACGCCGGTCCTTTTATCCTTATGGATTTTGATGATGTGGGATATATCCATTATCAAAGTTTCAGTAATTCCGTTTCGGAGGAGAATATGGATTATGTTCTTGAAAAATTCAGGGATCATAAAGGTATTATAATAGATGTAAGAAGCAATGGCGGTGGATCCATGACCAATGCTGTAAGAATAGCACGTCGTTTTGCCGGTAACAAAACACTGGCTGTATTAAGGCAGGATAAAACCGGTCCGGGACGTAATGATTTCACCAGCAAATATAAAGTGTATGTCGAGCCACCGGAAGACAGGGAGGCTTACCTCAAGCCAGTGGTTATTCTATCCAACCGTCTTTCTTACAGTGCCACAAATTATATGATCGCCATGATGAGAGAATTGCCCAATGTAACCGTCATAGGGGATAACAGCGGCGGGGGCGGAGGTGTCCCTGCTTACACCGAACTCAGCAATGGCTGGTTGCTGAGGGTATCTTCCACCCGCATTTATACCCCGGACGGATTCAATATTGAAAACGGCATTCCTCCAGATATTAAAATAGATATTTCAGAAGAAGATATGACTGATAATTTAGATAGAATATTGGAGTATGGTCTTGAGTTTATACGTATCAGGTAAACTTGAACTGTTTATACTCCACCCCTGTCCAACGCTCCGATTCCTCCCACAACCTGGCCGCATCCTCACGATTATGAGAAGCTTCATTGGATTCAACGCGGACCGGGTAACCTTTCATTTCATTCCTGCCATCCGGGCCATAATATTCGCCTCCTTTTACATCCGGGTCGACAGATGCCCTGATCTGTGGTAATGCACCTATTGCCTGGTCCTGTGCGATCCATTTAAATATCGGAAATAGCAGCTTGAGAAGAAATTTTTTCTCGAGGTAGCGCCCAAGATTAGTCAATGCCACTCCGGGATGAGCTGCCACGGCCAGGGTATTGCTGTTATTCTTTTCAAGTTTTCTCTGGAGTTCATAGGTAAAAAGCAAGTTGGCAAGTTTTGAGCGTCCATATGCTCTGGTGGGATTATAGTCCCTGCCGTTCTCGAAAAGGAGGTTATTAAAATCCATTTCTCCTCTTTTGTGTGCGCCACTGCTGACATTTACCACCCTGGAACCGGGAGTTTTTTTAAGAATGTCCATCAATAAGCCAGTCAGAGCAAAATGTCCAAGGTGATTAATTCCCATTTGCCCTTCAAATCCATCTTTTGTCCTGAAATACGGACTCATCATGATGCCTGCATTATTCAGCAATACATCAAGTTTGTTATAATTTTTCCTGAATTCTGAGGCAAATTCTTTTACCGATTCAAGATCACCCAGATCCAGTATCATGACTGTGATATTTGCGTCGGGGAATTCTTTCAGTATTTCATCTTTCGAATGCTCACCATTTTCCTTCGAACGACTGGCCAGTATCACCTCTGCACCCCTCATGGCAAATGCCTTCAATGATTCATAACCCAAACCACTGTTTCCACCGGTCACGATAATGGTTTTACCTTTCAGTTCGGGTATATTATCTTTCGTCCATTTTTCTTTCATAAACAAACACTTAGTTTGTCCTCACAAACATAAGTTCAGCTAATTTGTTCATTACTCCTGCTACATTCAATTATTTATCGGCCAAAGCCTTCCGTGTCGAAGCTCTGCGAAAAAGATGGCGCAGGTGGAACCCATTTTCCTACTTCCCACACTCCCTTGCCAGCGCTGCAAACGCCCCAAGTATCTTCTTACCCAACACAACATCGTCAGAGAAAATCGTAAACTCGCTCTCAAAATCTTCGACTTCACCATTTTCGTAGGGTTTGATAAGATCCTGTTCGCCTGCGGTTACCAGTGTTATCTCAATTAATTCATCATCCACAGAAATTTCTGAATTGTCTTCATGAATGTCTGAAGCGATGAATTCATAAATATATTCATTTCTTTCACCGTCATCTTCTGTAACCAGACGGGTGAATTTCAACTTGCAATTAGTCTCATCAATAAGCTCAATTTTCTGTTCGTACTCTTCTTCGGTGAGCTTTATATCGGGAATGTTTTCTGTGAGAAAATCCAGAGCTTCCTGGCGTGTCATGGCAGATCGGTCTTCAACCACCGAGTTTTCTTTCAGGTAACGCAGGGCGGCCATGAAGTTTTTGGCAACAAGGGGATCCGCAAAATATATCTCAGCGTCATCGGTATAATCTTCAAGCTGCTCATTCTCATATTCCCTGATAAAATCGTTCTCTGTCTCAACGGGGACAGTAAGTCTTCCACTGCTTACTTTAATTTCGAGTTCTTCAAGATTAATATCTTCGGGATAAACCTGATATTCAGTCACAGTGATCTCACCCTCATCAGTTAACGTTCTTTCAATTACCAGCAGGTTCTCATTTTCCTTTTTAACTTCCAGCTTTTGCTCATATTTTTCATCCCCCCGGAATAAGGGCACAAAATTTTCTGCCAGCCAGAAATTGACTTCATCAACAGACTGGAAATCAACGATTAATTCTTCGCTGTTGCGGATAGCGGTTTCAAATGCATTAATTACATCCCGGGCATTATCGATTTCCGCCATATGAAATTCCAGATCTGATTCATAGCCGGAAACACTTTCTTCTTCGGTTTCCCTTATGAAATCACGATCGTCTTTTGTTTCCATTTCCACGGTAATCTCACTTTTGGATGCATCGAGATTCAGTTTATCGATCATATCAAAAAGGTAGAAGGAATAGGTGACTTCTTCTGTTTCTCCGTCCTCATCTGTTTCCCTTATTGTCAGATCAACAATGCCTGCGGGATCTTCCTCAAATTGCAGACTGTTTTGATAAGTGTCGTCATCTATCTTCACTTCTCCCAGGTTTTGCTGAACGAATTCGAGTGCTGATGTATAACTGTCCCATGAAGGTCTTTCAGGCATGGTATTGCTTACCAGGTAAGAAAGTGCATTTACAATTTTCCTGGCCTCTTCTATATCATCTGCATAGATAATCACTTCATCGATATACTCTTTTCCGTCGGGTCCTTTCATTTCAATGTATCGCTTTCCATCCCTGACAGGGACCTCAATACTCAGTGTTTTCCCTGAGACTTCGAGATTAATGGCCAGGGGATTGATATCGTTGAGGTCTATCATGTAATTAAACATTTCCTGTTCACCATCATCAGTTGAGGTAGCAAAGTATTCAACAAGATAGGGTCTTTCACCCTTTTTGAATTCCTGTTCCCATTCTACATCGTCGTCTGTGGCTTTACCAATATTCTCTGAAAGCCAGACGAAGGCTTCTTCACGATTTCCCCATACAGCCTGGGTTTCTTTGCATTGGGAGATATTTTCCCTGAAATCGTCAATGAATGAGCGGGCCAAATCCACCTCATTCATAGTAAGCTCGATCTCCTCGGTATATTCATCAAATTCACCTTCTTCATAATATGATATGAACTTTTGTGAATTCTTTGTCTCCATTTCAATGATTATGGATTTTTTCTTTGAGTTGAATTTCATTGCCGCCGGATCTATATCAGAAAGATAAAACTCCCAGTACCGGCTTTCGATAGAACCCTTTTTATCGGTAAGGAATTCTTCGATCTTCATTTTACAGTCATTTCCTTCAACGCTGGAAAATTCATAGCGGTAGCTGTCATTTCCAATTTGCATGTCCCCTGTATAATTATCGAACCCGGAAATATTATCCTGGGCATTAAGAATGGGTGAAATAAAAAAACAGGAAAGAAAAGCAATAGTCAAGGTAGATTTAATTTTAGCTGACATATTACAGATAGTTTTTGTTTAGAAAGAGTAAAAATAGTGAATTCTTGATTTTATGCATATAAAAATCAAATTTTCTTGCATACATCTATATTTTTAAAATGCACTAACATGCAAAAACTCTACTTGTTTTTCTATATTTTTACATCTGCTCAAACAGAATCTTATGAATAAAAACCTATCTGAATATATTCGATACAGAGCCATAGACCGGTGTATAACTGAAAATGGAACGGCCTGCATAACACAACTCGTGGAAGCCGTTAGAGAAGCGCTTAAGGAAGATACGGTCAGTGAGGGATCAATAAAAAAAGATCTTTTGGATATGGGAATGCCTGAACCTGAAGGCTATGGGGTTCCTGTTGCCTGGGATGAAGATAAGAAAGTTTATTATTATACAGATAAAAATTTCTCTCTTGACCAGGTTTCTCTCAGTGATGAGGAAAATAAAACTTTTTGGCTGACGGTTCAGTATCTCGATCAGCTTAAATCACATAAAAGCATCCAGGGAATAAAGTCCCTGATACAAAAGATCGTAAACACTCTGAGAATAAGTTCTCTGGATGGTGAAAGCAGGAATCCGGATTTTGTTCAGTCGGAGATTTCACACAGCTTCGGGGGAAGTCAGTTCCTGATACCCTTGATACGGTTCATACGGAATAAGAAGGTAATCAGGGTCTACTATCAGCCTTTTTACGAAGACAAGCCATATTTTATTATTGTGCATCCTTATCTTCTCAAGGAATACCGTAACCGCTGGTACCTTATCGGACTGAATGATACAAAAAAGGAGTTGCGCACCTACGGACTTGACAGAATATGGGAGGTGGAAGAATTGAACCAGGAATATATTCCGAAAAAATTCAATGCAAAGGATTATTTCCGGAATATTGTCGGGATCATCTCACCGGTGGGAGAGCCTCCCGGTATCAGGATTGAGGTTCAGCGTCATCAGGCCCAGTATCTTATAACACAACCTCTTCATGAGAGCCAGTTTATCGAATCGGAAGATGAAGAAAAACTCATTTTTGGTTATAAGGTACATCCCACCTATGAATTTAAAGCGATGATCCTTGCCATGGGTTCAGATGTGAAGGTACTTTCGCCGGAATCGTTTAAGAAGGAAGTATTGAGGGAGTTGAATGATGCGATTTTGGGGTATGGGAGGAAGTAGGCAGGAGGTAGGAGGCAGTAGGCAGTAGGCAGTAGGCAGGAGGAAGTTCAGTGAAACCCATTTTTCAGGAACCGAAGGTGAACTGAAAAATGCATGGTTGAACTGAATCCTGAGCAAAGCGTAAGGATCTTGAGGCAGGAGGCAGTCGAACAGCGGCGGAGCTGCATATCCGGGCATATAGCTTTAATTGTTAATGTTCAGGGTAATCAGTGATCAGTAAACGGTAAGTGGGTCTTCATGACACACCGGGAATTTTTCATGAATTATGGCAGTTGAGTAAAAAGAAGTTGTAAAATGTTTATACTTTAATAAATTAGTTATTTACATGATTTAGTTAGGTAAAAGTAGGCCTATGGGAGAGTTGTTTGAACTGGAGAGAGTGTGTGTAATATGACTTAAGCGACTGAAGGATGAGAGGACTTAAGAGCAGTTGAAATTTTCAAGGATAATTTTTTGAGTAACCATTTTTCTCTCTCCAATTATACCTTAAGTTATTTCGTAAAAAAACGGAAGTTGCTTTGAGGAATAGTCTTAACGTGCGGTTACTTTATATTTTACAGTTCCATATCACTGAGGTGAAGATCCAGTGCCCTCACTGATATTTGTATTTCCTTTATTGAAATTGCCAGGGATACAATGAGCATGAGAAGAGCAACGCCGAAAATTATTTCTCCTGCAAGCTGCAGCTCAACATAAACAAGAAACATACACAGCACGCAGAGCAAAAGGCTGCCTATACCCAATAATTGCATGGTTCGTGTAAGGCCAAGTCTTTTTTTTAAATTTTGTATCTGTCCTATGATCAGACTTTGCGGGTTTTCCTTAAAACGGGCATGAAGGTTTCTGACCAGCGAAGCATAGGCTAAAAAACGATTTGTATAAGCAAGTAATAACAGGGATATTGCTGAAAATAACAGAGCCGGGGTGGTGAGGGTGAGTTGATTCATATGATTTTTTCTGCAAATATAATGGATTTGTCAGGGTTTACGTAGTGTCCTTAAATAAAGTTGAGTGTCCGGATCATAACCGAATTCGCCAAATGGCGGTGAGCTTCAGCGACACGCGGTTGCAGCAACGCAGATATTGGACATTATGGACAGGCACTAATTAATATAAATGATTTCTGAGTATACATTTTAGTAATATTGCTTATTAAACATTAAAAGTATAGTTTTGTTAGGAAGTTTGAAGCCGTTAGAATGTATTTTCTATTATTACTATAGTTGTTTAATTAAAACTTATTCCTAATGGAAAAACTTATCACCCAGGACTTTTGGCAGGATTTTTATGAAAAATCCCTTGAATGGACCCTGACACAATTACCCTCAATTGTCATTTTTTTTATCGTAATTATCATTTTGCAAAAAATTTTTACATCCGGTTTGAATCGCATAGGAAAATTGATATTAAAGCGTTCAGAAGAGCACAAGGATAAGGAAGCTGAAAAGCGTATAAATACCTTAATGGGGATTCTGAAGGGACTAATAAAAATTGTTCTTTGGACGATATTTTTCATGACGTTCTTAAAGAAAATCGGAACTGATATTGGTCGTCTTATTGCAAGTGCGGGTATTATTGGTCTTGCCGTGGGGTTTGGCGCACAGGAACTGGTTCGCGATGTAATAAGCGGGTTTTTTATGTTACTCGAAAATCAGATAAGGGAAGGTGATGTGGCAATTATTAACGGAACCGGAGGTCTTGTGGAGAAGATTGAAATGAGAACCATTACTTTAAGGGATTTCTCAGGTGTTGTGCATGTTATTCAAAACGGAAAAATCAATACCCTTTCAAATATGACCAAGGAATGGTCGGCTATGGTTTTTGATGTTGGCGTTGCATATAAAGAGAATATCGATGAAGTAATCCAAGTAATGAAAGAAGTGGGGGAGGAACTGAAAAATGATCGTGAACTGGGAGAACATATCCTTGAACCTATTGAGATTTTTGGTGTTG
Source organism: uncultured Bacteroidaceae bacterium (assembly GCA_964426915.1). Taxonomy (GTDB): domain Bacteria; phylum Bacteroidota; class Bacteroidia; order Bacteroidales; genus CAYRTD01. Next base: position 15,579 of record CAYRTD010000043.1, read on the forward strand.
ATCAATTCGCTGACAGTGCGGTAGTGATCAAAGCAAGGATTAAGACTAAACCCATTCAGCAATGGACTGTTGGCAGGGCTTACAGGGGAAGATTGAAAAAAGCGTTTGATAAAAACAATATTGAGATCCCCTTCCCACATACTACTCTTTACTGGGGTGAGGCCAGTGATGCTTTTAAACATGATATTAAAAAGGGTTAGATGTTCAGCTAAATGAACTTCAGAAGATGACTGAAATCAGGCCGGGAGATAAGATATAATCATCAATTAGCTTATTATTTTGATAAGTACCGGTTTTGAGTTGATGAAAGAGTTGTTTGTAATGAAGATACTGGATACATTTGTACCATAACCAATTTAGCCATTTTACGGTTTATAATCAACCGTAAATTGTTCTGACGCTCTTAAAAAGGCTCTCGTGAAGAGCCGGATAACAAAAGAGAATTGAACAATAAAAAAAATTAACATTATGAAAACACTATTGAAAATAGCATTAATCTTCGTTTTGATTCTTTTAATTTCACCCGAGCTGATGGCTAAGATTCAGCCGGCAGATCCAAATACTGCCGTGGGTGTTCCTCTTGATGGCGGGTTGCTTGCTATTCTTGCTGGTGCAGGGATTGCATACTTTGCTGCAAGAAAGAAGAAGAAGAACAGTTGAGGCTTATTCCGGGTTTAATAATTAGTAGTTCTGTTGCTTTTTTATAACTTCCCGGCAGAAAACAGGATGCCTTTGTAAATTTTTACAAGGGTTTTTTTATTTTAGGGCTATAGAAAGGTAAGAAATCATTCTATGATACAAACAATTTTCAGTTTTCATCATGCTGGATTACCAGAGAAACATATTCAAGGATGAAATTACCCGGGTTATTTAAATCAGGTATTGTTAGAATCGGAGGTATTATCCTGCTCATTTCCGTGCTGTTGTATTTGAGCCTGCGATTGTTTTTTTTCGAAACTGATCCTCTCATTCCCCTTATCGATTCTGTTTTTTCTCAATGGATCGAAATATGCGGCCGATTTGCCGGTTTTTTACTGGATGCTTTCGGTATGAATTATCGTATTGAGGGAAGCAACTTGTTATCCGGTAACACAGTAATTTACGAATTTAAGCATACATTCCTGATGAGGAAGGTGTTTTTCGGTCTCCTGATATTCTTTTGGTTATTTCCTGTCAAAGTTTCCCGGAAAATTATTGCTTCAACAGCTCTCATTATAGTACACTCTCTTTTTACCTCAGTCGATATGGTGATACTGGCCTCTCTTTTATCATCGGGTGGTATAAAATCTGAGTCTGCTTACCTGATCTCCAGGACTCCTGCAGTTATGATGCTGATAAGTATTTTTGTGATCTGGGTATTGCGGTTCAAATCCGATATTTACCGGGGGCTCAGAAAACTGAATGTCGATATCGGGTTCATTGATAGAAAATTGCCCGACCTTTTTGTGGTTATGTATCTTTATGGCTTTATAGGAAATTTTCTTCTCGGTTGGTACGATTATAAGACCTGGATAAACTTCTTGTTTTTGAGTTCGCAAAATATACTGGAATTTCTTGGCTATGAATCTATTGTATATCAGACTTACCTTCTTGGAGAGAATGGTTCCATTTATATGGAGAAAGGCTGCCTGGGATTCGCGACCATGATGTTATTCGCAGCTGTTGTTTATCTTACCTCAGAAAAGGGTGCTTCCCGTTGGATATATATACTGTTGGGACTGATATTTTTAAATTTTGTTAATATCATCCGTTTTGTTTTTTTATTTATTCACATACAAAAGAATAATGGGTATGTATTGGCTATGGATGTCCATGATATGTACAATTTAGTTTTATACGGGGTTGTTTTTATATTATGGATAATATGGTTCGAATTTTTTGTCCTGAAAAATATTGGCAGAGCCGGTCCGGGGGACGCGGATATATAAAATTGAAAAAATAAATCTGAGATTATGCGGGAGGCGATTCTTCATTTCATTTGTTCCGACCAGAAAGGGCTTGTTAGCAAAATAAGTACATTTATTCACGAACACAAGGGTAATATTATCAGTCTTAATGAATTTGTGGATGCGGAAACTCAAACTTTTTTTCTCAGAGTTGCCTGGGATATGGAGGGATTTGCCCTGGATGAGAATGCCTTCAGAGAAGAGTTCTCCGTTCTGGGAGATTTTTTTGATGCAAGCTGGGAAATATTTTTTTCTTATAAAAAGCAAAGAATAGCTTTATTTGTATCCAGGTACGATCATTGTTTAAGAGATATTCTTTGGCGTCATGGTATGAATGAATTTCCCGTGGAGATTCCACTTATTGTTTCCAATCATCCAGATCTTGAAAGCATTGGCCAGCGGTATGGAATTCCCTTTCATGTGTTTCCGGTCAGCAGTGAAAATAAGAAGGAGACAGAGAAAAAAGAATTTTCCCTACTGAAGGAAAATGAAATAGATGGCATTGTCCTGGCCCGTTATATGCAAATTCTTAGTCCGGAATTTGTGGCGCAATTCCCTAACCGGATTATTAATATTCATCATTCATTTTTGCCTGCTTTTGTTGGTGGAAACCCTTACCGCCAGGCTTACGACAGGGGTGTGAAAATTATTGGGGCCACCAGTCATTATGTAACCGGTAACCTTGACGAAGGGCCTATTATAGAGCAGGGAACCAGCAACATCAGTCATCGGGATAATGTAAAAGACCTGATACGAAAAGGACGAGATCTGGAGAGACTCGTCCTTGCCCGTGCGTTAAAACTTCACTCGGAGCACCGGGTGCTGGTGCATGGAAGGAAAACTGTAGTTTTCGAATAAATAGAGGGTGTTTAAAAAGTATTTTTTAGTTTTGGGATACTTTCAGATTGTAAGTTCTTTTAAAATGATTATTATTTTTTAGACATCCTCTTGACTTTAATGACAGATTTTATTCCACTGGAATTAGCTTTTCAGCCTGAACCAGTTTTCCGTTTTTCATCAGCCATACTTCATCAGCCATCTTCCAGGGAGAATAGCGAGTCTCACTTCTGATATAATCAATATGACCGGCCACAGGTTTTTCAAACTTTATGCCTTTGCCCTCAGGGACATTGATGGTCAGTTCAACCCTCTGGGCTCTCCATTTTTCTTCGTAGCCCGATTTAAAATATGGGTCGAATACCAGTAATGAATCCGTTCTTGTAAAACTGTAGTTGATGTTTTCTGCGTATCTTATAGCTTCATTATAATTTGAGCCGAATGAACTTTTTTCAATTCTAAGAGAATAATAGTCATCATTAGTGCTTCGTATATCTATTTCAACTTTTCCATAGACTTCCTCTTCTTCACCCATCAGGTACCATCTGTTGTTGATGCCGAATTCTTCTCTGTCGCCGATGTCTGCTAATTGATTTTCATTTATGGATATCACCAGAGTATTACTGTTTAAGTTTTCAAATTCATAGCTTGAGGTAACATCTTCCTCCTCGATATATTCTTTTGCTTCGAAGACGCCAAGGGTTATAACAGTTATTAGCGCAAGTATCCATAAGGCTAATGCACTCATGCCCAATGCCCTGTCTTTGGCCTTGAAGCGGAATAAAGCTTTGAAAAGCCCGTAAATGATAGTCAATACGGGAATCAGTACGAGTAAAATGCCTGCAATTACTATAAAGGATAGATTTACAGGATCAATAAATGGAGTAATCAAATTTTGAACTTCAGAATCCCAAAGACGAAATGCTCCCCAGGTTCCCATGCCTGCACCGAAAAAGGCTACCCCCACCAGGCTGGCTATCAGACTTATTCCTGCTATTACAAATGCTACAGCAATGAATGCAAGAATAATTTTAGCAAATGCCACGATGATCACGCCAAGAACCCTGAAAAATTCCTGAAAAAAATTTTCAGTTCTTTTTCCTGCCTCCGAGTCCCTGGCTTTCTTAAAATTTTGTTTTACATCTTCATATTCTTCTCTGATTTTTTTTTCAAGATTGGTAACATTGACCTTTTCACCCTGCATTTCTAGTTTCTGTGCAGCTGTTTGGGCTTTAGGTACTGCTATCCATAGAACAAGATATAATAAAAAGGGAAATCCTGCTCCTGCAAGTATAAGTACGACAAATAATATTCTGATCAGTAGGAGGTCGACATTAAAATATGCACTTAGTCCTGCTGCTACACCACCGAATACCGCATTGTCCGGATCCCGGTATAGTCTCCGGGTGCTTTTGCTCTCATAGGAATACTCTTTTTTCCCTTCTCCGGTAGCTTCTTCATCGGCAATTTCCTCTGGTCGTCCCATGATCTCAATTATTTCGTTTACCTCTTTTAAGGTAATTACCCGGTTCGGATCGGAAAGTTTTTCACCCAATAATTCAGCAATTCTGATTTCTATGTCATTGATTATCTCGCGACTCTCCTGAACGTCGGAAAAATGACTGCTAATGGTGTCAAGGTAAATTTTCAACTTTTCATATGCATCCTCATCTATATGAAAGACTTGTCCGCCTAAATTGATTTTTATTGCTTTTTTCATTTTTTATCAGGTTTTTTTATTTGCTTTTTTTTATTGATTCGAGCGAGTCGACAAGATCCTTCCATGACTGGTCGAGCTCTTTCAGATAGGTTTTTCCTACTTCAGTTATGGTATAATACTTTCGTGGTGGGCCCTGTGTGGATTCCTCCCACCGGTAGTTAAGCAAACCCGAATTTTTTTGCCGGGTAAGCAGAGGATAAAGAGTTCCTTCCACTACGATGAGCTTTGCATCTTTCAACTGATTGATTATATCAGTTGCATAGGCATCTTTCCTCGAAAGGATCAGGAGTATGCAATACTCCAGGACACCTTTTCTCATTTGCGCTTTTGAATTTTCTACATTCATTTTACTGATTTATCGTTATTAAAATTGATGTTATTATTCTATCTAGAGTCTGTCCATAATGTCCGATATACTTATTCAGGGTTTTTTACTGTACCCTTTGAATCATTATTTGCATCCCAGCCAGTGGGGTCCATCATCCAGTTTTCAAGTTCCAGCTTATCTTCTGTTGCTTTTAATCCTGATTCCGATGAACTGTCATTATCGGCATCTGGTTTACCCGGACCTCTCCAGCCCATGTGGTATTCCATCTGATAATTATTAACGGATAAATCCTGCTTCTTTTCAAAAAATATCTCCGGAACCACTAATATAGTCATAAATATTAATGCAACTATGTATGTCATTGGTGTTTTCATTTTTTTAAGTACTGTATGAAATATACATCATTTGAATACAAAGATATAAATAAAAAACAGTACTATGCAAGACATAGTAGTAAAAAAATGAAGGTATTTTTAAAATAAATTATTAATATCCTGAAAATCAGTATATAAAACTTATAAATATTTTATGGAGATGAGATGAAAGGAATAATTTGCTTTTAGGGGACTTCTGTAGGCTGTCTAAAAGCTGTTTTTTAGTTTTCCCACTTATTACTCCATTTTCTGAATTTTGATGCGAGGGAATCTACCTTTTCCGGGTATCGTCCGGAAAGATTTTGGATTTCTGCAGGATCCTCCTTCAAGTGATAAAGATCCCATGGATTATCGTGTCCGTGTTTGACAATTTTCCATCCGTCTTCCAGCAATGCACTTCCCTTGGACCACTGAAAGTAAAGTGGCTTTTCGCGGTGGGAGGTATATTCATCCCTGAAGACGGGCAACAGACTTTCTCCTTCCATGGGATATACTTTTTGGCCATGAATGGAATCGGGATATTCGGCTCCCGTTATATCTGTGAAGGTTGCCATAAAATCGATGAAATGTCCGGGAAATTCGCTTATTCTTCCGGGAGCTTTTATACCGGAGGGCCACCAGGCAATCATAGGGGTACGTGTACCTCCTTCATAACTGTAATTTTTAAAATATCTGAAAGGTGTATTCCCCACGTTAGCCCAGTCGGGACCGAGGGAAGTCCAGTCTGTCATGGATCCGATGGGACCGTAATCCGGAATGTTCACTACTTCGGCCGATGCACCATTGTCGGAAACGAATATGACAAGTGTATTATCAACTTCATTCAGCTCTCTGACTTTTTCAAGGACTCTCCCGATATTCCAGTCCATTCTATCAATCATAGCTGCATATACCGCCATGGTAAGATCTTCTTCGACTTTTTGCGAATCTGACAGACTTTCCCATGGTGTATAAACAGAATCAGAGAGCTCGTATTTATCGTCGATTATACCGATCTGTTTTTGTTTTTCATACCTGGCTTTTCGTATTTTTTCGTAGCCTTGCATGTAACTTCCTTCATATTTTGCAATATCCTCCGGCCAGGCTTGCAGTGGATCATGCGGAGCCGTATAAGCGAGGTAGAGAATATAGGGTTTATCTTCATGTTTGTATTCTTCGAGCCAGTCAAGGGCATAATTGGTAAAATAATCCGTGGAGTAGAAATCTTCCGATTCCGGAGTATATGGAACATACATTACACTGTCTATGCACCATTGTCTGTTATTGCGTTTCTGGGCCGGTTTTCCTTCTCCTGGTCTTTGCCTGCCGGGATTAAAAAAATTTGCAGCTCCGTCTTTCAGACCGTAGTACCTGTCGAATCCTCTTGTTACCGGGTTTTCCAGTCCGTGATGTTTACCCGACCATAATGTCCTGTAACCGGCTGGCCTCAGTACTTCTCCAAATGTTGCCGCATTTGTAATGGGGTTGGTATGGGTCTTTGCATAACCATTTTGCTGGGCATACAGGCCTGTAAGTAAGCATGCCCTTGAAGGAAAACATTTGGAGGTATTGTGAAAATTCATAAAACGGATACCATTTTCTGCCAGGCTGTCGAGATTCGGCGTATGAATTTCACTTCCGAAACTGCCTATGTCTGAGAATCCAAGATCATCGGCCAATATCAGTATAATATTGGGCTTTTGAACTTCTTCTGAACTGTTTCTTTTCTCAGTTTGGCAGGATGCGAGGAGCATTAGTCCTGAAGCACCAATTAATAGCTTTGAATTCATTTGTATGTGTTTTTAGTCATTAGAATCTTCATGACATTCATAATGCGGTTACCATTTGTCTTCCCATTACAGTAATTTTTCCCGCATAAGAGGCTAAATGCTTTATGCTTAAATAAGCAATACACCACAATTATACATAAATAATATTAATGCTGTGAAGAAAATATTGATTATTTCTTTTCATTCCGAGGACATTGGTTTTTGCCGAGGTAAATTATCACCACAAATTCCACAGAATCTGAGGCAGGCTTTGATCCCGAACACCAGCCTCGCTGAGCTCACCGCCAATTGGCGGTTCGGTAATATTCCAGTCACTCTACTCTATTAACAACCTCTAAGTGATTTATGAGTATGGACTTTTTAGGGAGCAGGTTCAGTATTTTTTTTGCAGAATCCACCCGGGAGGTTCCTTTTTTGCACAATTTTTTTATTTCTTTGTTTAGCTAACGGGATATTTATATGTCGTATTACCCGGTTTTAAGAAACAAGAATATTTATATTATCTTCAGTGTCACCCTCCTGGCGGTGATGGGAGTTGCAAGTATCACACCGGCTTTTCCTTCAATTGCCGAACATTTTAATATTAACTATAAAAAGATTGGTTTACTTATCACGGCCTTTACACTCCCGGGAATATTTTTGACTCCTGTTCTTGGGATACTTGCCGACCGGTTTGGAAGAAAGACCATACTGGCCCCGGCTTTATTTCTTTTTGCCATTGCAGGATTTGCATGTAGTCAGGTTAATAGTTTCAATACCCTGGTTATTTTACGTTTTATTCAGGGAATTGGAGGAGCATCCCTCGGATCATTGAATATTACGCTTATCGGTGATATATTCCCACCGAAACAAAGAGCTACGGCAATGGGGTTTAATTCCAGTGTCTTAAGTATAGGTACGGCTCTTTATCCTTTTGTTGGGGGAGCACTGGCTACCATTGCCTGGAATTTTCCCTTTTATTTTCCATTAATGGCTCTACCCGCCGGTTTTATGGTGATTTTCGTACTTGATAATCCAAAAATCCGATCTGAAGAGAGGTTTATGGATTATTTGAGAAAGACACTAAAATCGATAAGCCGGGTAAATGTGCTTTCTCTTTTTCTCTTGAATATTATGACTTTCATTATTTTATATGGGTCCTATCTGACTTACTTCCCTTATATTATGAAAGATTATTTTTCTACCGGACCTTTTATTATTGGTGTAATTATGTCGGCAAGTTCTCTAACCACTGCTCTTACATCCTTTCTTCTTGGTAAGCTTATCAAACGCTTCAGGCAAAAAAATCTTCTGAAGGTTTCTTACCTGTTATATATAGTTTCACTTGCTATTATTCCTTTCCTTCACAAAGAATCCCTAATGCTTATACCAGCTTTGTTGTTCGGGGTAGCCCAGGGAATAAATATACCAAATATACAGACTATGCTTGTGAGTCTTGCTCCCAGTTACTACAGAGCTGCATTTATGTCTCTTAACGGAATGGTATTAAGGATAGGGCAAACTCTGGGCCCATTGATAGCCGGTTTTTTCTTTGCTACAGGAGGTATTACCTTTGCCTTCTACGGAGGAGTTATTATTGCCGCCATAATGATAGCTGTTGTTTTCTTTTTTATTGAATAACCGAACCGGCTATGAACCGAAAAACATTTAAGTTTTTATTTAAAGTGAGAGAAAAACCATTGCCGGTTAATTGGTGTTATATTTGTATTATGACTAATTATCAAAATATTATCACCATAAATCCGGAAAAGCTGTTCGGTAAACCATGTATTTGGGATGTCAGGATTTCCGTATATGATGTACTGAGCTGGTTAACTTACGGAATGACCCATGAGGAAATAAAAAACGATTTCCCTGAAATTACAGAAGAAGATATTACAGCTTGTTTCGTACACTAACAAAGTGAATGAAATCATTGGCACTACATCACCTTTGGGAGCGACATCCCAAAAAATATAGAATAAATTTTATGAGCAGCGTAAGTGCCAACGCTTCTTACACACGAGCAATTTAGGTGATCTCTGCCGGAATACTTCGGGAAGGAAAATTCAATAAAAAAGCAGAAAAATGATTTTAGAGGGTAATTTACTTAAAATGAGATCTGATTTGCAACGGGAGGTGCAGTATTATCTCAATCTTGACGGACAGCAAATATTCATGAACGATCTGATTGGCAAAAGGATCAAAATTGAATATCAAAATCAGATAAATTGCATAAAATGCGGTCGGATAACAAAAACCTCTTTCGCACAGGGATATTGTTATCCCTGTTTTATTTCTGTTTCTGAAACCGAAGAATGTGTTCTTAGACCTGAGCTTTGTAAAGCCCATGAAGGTATCGCGAGAGACATGGAGTATGCGGAAGAACATTGTCTTATTGATCATATTGTTTACATGGCTCTTACAGGAGGAATAAAAATAGGAGTCACCCGATATCATCAGGTGCCAACCCGCTGGATTGACCAGGGAGCATGGAAGGCAATAAAGCTTGCTATTGCTCCCAACCGGTATATTGCCGGAAATATTGAGGTGGCATTGAAAGAGTTTTATAATGACAAGACCAACTGGAGACTCATGTTAACCCATAAGCATATTGGCGGCATAGATCTGATAATGGAAAAAGATCATGGCATTGAAATGTTACATCCGGATTTTCAGCAATATGCACTTGACGATGACGAAATAACGGAAATTAACTACCCTGTGATTCAATATCCTGATAAAGTAAGAAGCCTTGGATTTAATAAAACACCCGTTATAGAGGATGTATTGACCGGGATCAAAGGACAGTATCTGATATTCGGTTCAGGAGCGGTGGTTAACGTCCGGAAGCATAATGGTTATCTTGTAAGAATGAGTTATTAGGTTTTATTTACAACTGACCACGACACCGCGTGTCGCCGAAGCTTTCCGCGAGCGCTGAAGCTACTCTGCGCTGCTCCTTCAGGCAAGCTTTCGGCGGCCGAAGGGAGGCGCTAGGCGCCTACGCTAAAGTTTCTGCAACAGCGTGCGGAGGCACAGTGGTCAAACTGGAATAGCCCCGGGAAGAGGAGAGTGAGAGCGAGAGCGGGATTGCCTCAACAAGCATTGATTCAGACCAAACGGTCTTTCTTAACATGGGTTCAATCACCCTTCATCTGCGCAATGGTAAGAGGAGGTTTCTCACCCGTCCGTTTGGCATGGGCTATAATAAAAAAACCGGGTTATTAGTGGGCCAAACGGAGGGTTCGAAATGACGTGGCATCGCGGGTAGTCGGAGCAGCGGCCCCATGGGTGGGGAGAATGGTGGCGCCTCGGCGCCACCAT
>CAYRTD010000044.1:0-25275 GCA_964426915.1 uncultured Bacteroidaceae bacterium
AAATTTTAAATCCTCGAATACATTAGTATACTGCGGTTTAAAATTTTTGCGCGCCCCCGTTTTAGCACGGGTTAGGCTTGATCTCGAACATTATGGACAGACACTACTTACACTCTCACCAATACCGATTAATCGGTATGACTTACCAGATAATGCAAAAACATTATCGACTAACTCCTATGAACACCTTGATCTCGAACATTCTGATCCAGACTCTCGACTCTATTGACAGACACTAAGTAGAGTCTGATTTAAAAATTACTTCGTCATTCCTGACATCAACAGTTATGGGTTTTTCACTGCTTACTTTGCCGGAAAGAATATTTCTGGAAAGTTCATTTACTAGATATTTCTGAAGTATTCTCTTTACGGGTCTTGCGCCATACTGTGGATCAAATCCCCTGACAGAGAGCCACTTAAGAGCTGTGTCGGTTATTCTTATTTCGATATTATTCTCCAAAAGAGTTTTACGGAGCCGGTCAAACTGAATATTTACAATCTCTAAGATCTGATCCTCCCTTAAAGGCTGGAACATAATGATATCATCAATACGATTCAGAAACTCCGGCCGAATGGTTTGTTTCAGCAGCTGAAATACTTTGTTGGTGGTTTCATCCAGTTTAGCTTCTTTGTTTTCTTCCGTCAGATTTGAAAGTTCTTCATTTATGATCTGAGAGCCAAGGTTGGATGTCATTATAATGATAGTATTCCTGAAGTTCACAGTTCTTCCCTTATTATCGGTAAGTCTGCCTTCATCAAGTACCTGAAGTAATATATTAAAGACGTCGGGATGTGCCTTTTCGATTTCATCAAGCAATACAACAGAATAAGGTTTGCGCCTTACAGCTTCAGTAAGTTGCCCCCCTTCATCATACCCTACATATCCCGGAGGTGCACCAATAAGCCTGGAAACAGAATGTCTTTCCTGGTATTCCGACATGTCGATTCGGTTCATCAGACTTTCATCATCAAACAGAAACTCAGCCAGGGCACGGGCCAATTCTGTTTTCCCCACTCCGGTAGTACCAAGAAAAATAAACGTACCGATAGGCTTCTTTTCATCCTGTAAACCTGCCCTGCTCCTTCTCACTGCATCCGATACTGCTGCAATAGCCTCATCCTGTCCTACCACCCGCTTGTGCAACTCTTCTTCCAAATGAAGTAGCTTTTCTTTTTCACTTTGCAGCATCTTACTTAGCGGTATTCCAGTCCATCTTGAAACGATCTCTGCTATGTCTTCCCCGGATATTTCCTCTTTAATCAGGGCTTTGTTCTTTTGTTCTTCCAACAGCCTCCCGTTAAGGTCATCGATAATCCTTTCAGATTCCTTGATCTTACCGTATCGTAGCTCTGCTACTTTGCCATATTCACCTCTTCTCTCAGCCTCGGTAGCTTCCAGCTTATAACTTTCAATTTTCTCCTTTTCCTGCTGAATTCCGGAAATTATCCCTTTTTCTTTTTCCCATTTCGCTTTAAGTTCATTCCTTTTATCATTCAATTCAGCAAGTTGCTTTTGCACATTCTCCAGCCTGGATTTATCCTCCTCCTGCTTTACAGCTTCACGTTCAATTTCCAACTGTTTGATCTTCCTTTCAATAGTATCGAGCTCTTCGGGAAGTGAGTTCATTTCCAGCCTGATCTTCGAGGCGGCCTCATCAATAAGATCAATGGCTTTATCGGGTAAAAATCTTTCTGTAATATATCTTCTTGATAATTCCACGGCTGAAATTATTGCACTATCGTTTATTCTGACTTTATGATGGTTTTCATATTTTTCCTTTAGTCCTCTGAGTATCGATATGGCACTAAATGTATCCGGCTCATCGACCATAACCGGCTGAAATCTTCTCTCCAGCGCTTTGTCTTTTTCAAAATATTTTTGATATTCACTAAGCGTGGTGGCCCCGATGGCCCTTAATTCACCTCTTGCGAGGGCAGGTTTAAGGATATTGGCGGCATCCATTGCTCCTTCACCCTTACCGGCTCCTACAAGGGTATGTATCTCATCAATAAATAACACGATCTGTCCTTCAGAATCAATAACTTCCTTAACAACAGATTTTAATCTCTCTTCAAATTCTCCTTTGTATTTGGCTCCGGCAACGAGTGCTCCCATATCCAGTGAATATACTCTCTTATCCTGGAGGTTCAGGGGAACATCACCATCAACGATTCTGTGTGCCAGTCCTTCGGCAATTGCTGTCTTACCCACCCCGGGTTCACCAATGAGAATGGGATTATTCTTGGTACGCCTGGAAAGTATCTGAAGGATCCTGCGTATTTCATCATCCCTACCGATTACCGGATCCAACTTTCCTTTCCTTACCATATCATTAAGAAATATAGCATAACGATTTAAGGAATTATACTGGTCTTCCGCTCCCTGAGTTTCAACTTTCGAGCCTTTCCTAAGCTCCTGTATTACTTGTTTCAACTCTTTCTTTGTAAAACCATTATCTTTCAGGAGTTGTGAAACAGAGTCGCCAACAGAAAGAATTCCCATCAGAATATGTTCAATGGTGACATATTCATCGTTCATCTCCCTGGCCTGAAGTTCGGCATTCTGAATGGCTTTGGAAGAACCATTGGACAAATATTGATTTCCCCCGCTTACTTTGGGATAGGATTCAATTGTTTTGTCCAATACCTGCTTGATTATGCTCTCATTTGTTCCAAATTTTCCAAAAATAAAAGAACTAACAGATTCATCTGTCTCTATGATTGCTTTTAGAAGATGTCCGGTTTCAACAGCCTGCTGCTGCATTCCCGCTGCTATAGTAAATGCCTGATTTAATGCATTTTGTGACTTTATAGTAAATTTATCCAGATTCATATTTTTTTAGTGTCATTATTACAAAAGACCTGCCATTTGCCTGTGAGTGTCAATTTGTCATTTATCCAGCTTTTCCTATAACTTTAAGATCTTTTTTATAACAGATTAAAACTGGCTGAGAATGTATTTTATTAAATTGATTTTTTCTATTTTTAGCAAAAATTAAAAAATCACAACATGAAAAACTTATTGATCCTGCTTAGTATTGTTATTTTATCCGGGGCATGCAATACTTCCACAAATAACGAAACTGATTCTTCCCGGAGTAATAGTCCCATTGTACTTAGCATTGGGGAATTCTATGATAATCCCGATAATTATACCGGAAAAGAGGTGACGATCAGAGGGCTTGTAACCCATGTTTGCAAGCATGGCGGGCAAAAACTATTTATCGAAAACGAAGAAGATAATGGCTCACTCAGGATTGATGTCGGGGAGAATATTTCTGAATTTGACATTCAGATGGAAGGATCTGTAATTGAATTCACCGGTATCATTTATCAGATGAATGAAGAATTCGTTGTAGCTGCCGAAGAAGAACTTGCAGAACACCATAATGATGAGGACGTTAATTGTCCGTCAGAAGAGGAAATGCCAGCCAGTGAAAAGAGTTATCATCTTGTAGCTCAGAATTTCGAGTCTCGGTAAGTCTTTATTTTCATCAGAAACAATCATGACTGCTGCGGGGAACTGTATTCCCTCCAGCAGTTTTTCTTACATTTATATTTTTTTTCTGTAATTACCCACAGGTATGAAATGGAGGAAACTGAACCGTATTTTGCACCGTGATTTCGGTTACGTGTTTTTTGGAATGACTATCATCTACAGTGTATCGGGTATTGTCTTGAACCACCGCAAACCCGGTGGAGATGCCAGCATCGTTAGAAGATCGGAAGTGATCACACACGAAACTTTTGAAAAGGAAGATTTTAACAAAGATCAGATCTATGAATTTCTTGAAGAAAATGAAATAGACCGTGATGAATACAAAAGTTTTTATTTTCCTTCTCAAAATTCAGCTGTTATCTACCTGAAAAACGGACATATTGAATATGATCTGGCTTCCGGTGAAGCAAGGCTGGTGACAATCAGAAAAAGACCGGTATTAACAGAATTCAACTTCCTTCATTACAATAAGCCAAAAAAATTATGGACTTGGTTTTCTGATATTTACGCAGGGTCGCTTATACTTATTGCTATTACCGGATTATTTATTCTTAAAGGAAAAAACGGAATAAAAAAAAGAGGAGCTATATTGACAGGTATCGGCATAGTTATACCAGTGGCCTTCCTTGTGTATTACCTTTGGGCAACTTAAGGAAACAAAATAGCAGATGGCAATTCGTTCTCATTTTCGAAAACATTAGCCACGGGGCGGACTTCGCATTTTCCAGCTTCACAAACCTTGCAAACGAACATTTTGATCCTGTCGTAAAAGTGTTTTTTAGTTTTGGGGTACTAAATACAACAACAGGCAGAAACTCTGTAAATATTTTTATGATAAAGCAATCATTCTTACTCTTAATTTTTCTATATTCGACTAATATAATTTTTGTCTCTGCATTTTCGTAAGTCAATATTCTAATGAGTGAACAGATCCTGAAAGCACTAATGCAGCTCTTTGCTATTATTGCCAGCCCGGAAAGTAATAAAGAAGACCGGCGGACGATAGTCGAATCCTTTCTGAGCCGGCAGCTTAATCACGAGGTTGTAAAGGAATATCTTCAGGTATTCGATCATTTCTATACCATTTATCAGGAAAAACAAAAGGATAAGAAAACCAGGAGAAGAAGAATATCGGCCGATTCTGTGAAGGTTTTGAAAATATGTACTGAAATTAATAAAGCACTTGAGCAGCATCAGAAGTTCGTTGTACTTATTCAGTTGCTGGAATTTGTAAAATCCGAAACCGGAAAAATCACTAAGCAGGAGATAGAATTCGTTGATACCGTAGCTGATACTTTTAACATAAGCAAAGACGAATATTTTCAGATCAAAGAATTCGTACTCTTCGACAAACAATCAATTCCTGATTCTCCGGCCATTCTCATTATCAATAATAAAGCAGCATTAGCAGCATTACATTCCGGGCAGAAAACCAAACACATGCAGGTTCCCGGGCTTTATGGTGAGTTAAGGGTCCTGAATATTGCTTCCACAAATATGTACTTCATTCTTTACCTTGGTGACAAGGAAATAATCCTTAATGGTCAGCTCATAGAAAAAGAAAAGGTATATGCTTTCACCACAGGCTCTTCGATCAGAAACCAGCTTATAAATCCCATTTACTATAGTGACATTGTAAGCAGATTTGCAGAAGATAAGATTAGGTCGAAGATCGTTTTTGAAGTAAATGATATAGAATATCAGTTTAAGAGTGGCATAACCGGTCTTCATCGGATGAGCTTTACCGAATATTCCGGAAGACTGGTCGGAATTATGGGAGCAAGTGGTGCCGGCAAATCCACGCTTCTGAATACCCTCAACGGTTCAACCGTACCAACCAGGGGCAGTGTAAAGATCAATGGATTTGATATTCATTCAGAGTCCAGGGAAATTGAAGGGATTATAGGTCATGTCTCACAAGATGATCTGTTAATTGAAGAACTTACGGTTTTTCAAAATCTTTATTATAATGCAAAACTCTGTTTTGATAATTATTCCGAAGAACAACTTCTGGATGCTGTTAAAAGGGTACTGAAGAATCTTGGTTTACTAGAGATCAAAGACTTACAGGTAGGGTCCTCATTAAACAAAAAGATAAGCGGAGGTCAGCGAAAACGGCTTAATATTGCACTTGAACTCATTAGAGAGCCGGCAGTCCTTTTTCTTGATGAACCTACATCCGGACTCTCCAGCCGTGATTCAGAAAACATTCTTGATCTTTTAAAAGAATTATCTCTTAAGGGGAAACTGGTTTTTGTTGTTATTCACCAACCCTCTTCAGATATCTTTAAAATGTTTGATCAGCTGATTATTCTGGATACTGGCGGATATCTTATCTATAATGGTAATCCTGTTGAATCGATTGTCTATTTTAAAGAAAGAGTTCATCAGGCAAACTGGAATGAGAGTGAGTGTGAAACCTGCGGAAATGTAAATCCGGAGCAGATATTTAATATTGTTGAAGCATCGGTCATTGACGAACACGGGAAGCCTACCGATATAAGAAAAATTGCCCCCTATGAGTGGAGGGATAAATTCCGGGAGAAAAAACAAAACGAGCCTGCAGAAAAAGAAATAAATGCCGGAGAAGAGGACCTGCCTGATATATCATTTAAAATCCCGGGGAAATTCAAGCAATTCTGGATCTTTGCGAAAAGGGATGTTCTGAAAAAACTAAGTGATAAGCAATACCTTGCAATAAATTTCCTGGAGGCACCAGTTCTTGCCTTTCTGTTAACCTTTATTATAAAGTACTATGATGTTGACGTAGGCAATAAATTCGGCTATTCACTATACGGTAACAGCAATCTGCCTGTATATCTTTTTATGTCGGTGATAGTTGCAATTTTCATGGGCTTAACTGTAAGTGCAGAAGAAATTATTAAAGACCGAAAGATCCTTAAAAGAGAAGCCTTTCTCAATCTCAGCTGGTCGGGTTATCTATCTTCCAAGATATTTGTGCAATTCGGACTTGCAGCTATACAGGCCGCAACATTCGTACTTATCGGCAATGCCATTCTCGAAATAAAAGGGATGTTTTTTGTTTACTGGCTTGTTCTGTTCAGTGCCTGGACCAGTGCTAACCTTATGGGGCTTCTTATCTCCGACAGCTTCAAAAATGTTGTAACTATTTATATATTAATACCATTTCTGGTAATTCCACAAATTATTCTTTCAGGAATTATTGTTAATTTTGAGAAACTCAACCCAAAAATATCAAGTCCTAAATCCATCCCATTTTATGGGGAGATCATCACTGCCAGATGGGCTTATGAAGCCCTGGCAACTTACCAGTATATTGAAAATGATTATCAAAAAAGATACTACGATAAAGAAAAACTCCTGCGCAATGCAAGTTTTAAAGAAAGTTTTCTATTACGGGAGTTAATAAATAAAGCCCGTTTTGTGGAGAAAAACCTCGAAGACAAAAAATCCGGGGATAAAATTGCATATAATCTCGATCTTCTTAAAAAAGAAATAAAACAGGAGTACCAGTACAGGCTGAAGTTAAGTCAGGAAGAAAAAGGCGTTATGCTTGAAGAGCTTGATGTCACAGAAAAGCTCAATCCGGCCGAGATAAGTCATGAAGTCATCCATTCAACAATATTGTATCTGAAAAAAATACAGGCATTCTATTCTAACGTTTACAGTTATATCTACAAAAAACTAAGTGAGCAAAAGCGGAATGAAAATGCTGCCCTCATCGACCAACTAAAAAGAAATCATCATAACGAAAATCTTGAAGAATTGGTTACCAATAAAAATGAATTTGAAAGGATTGTAGAATATAATGGTGAACTTATACAGAAAAAAGATCCTATCTATCTGGATCCGACCAATAAATTTATAAAAGCACATTTTTACGCTCCACGAAAAATAATTTTTGGAAATTATATTCCAACCATATGGATGAACGTGATGGTGCTATGGCTTTTCACCATTATTCTTTTTATCGCTCTCTATTACAGGGTACTAAAGAGATTTCTTGATTTTATTGATGACATGAAATTCAGAAAAAAATAAAAAAACCGCCGGGGAAATTTCCAGACGGTTGATTTTAACTATACCGAGATATTTCTATTCTACAATTTCGATCATTTTAAAGGGTACCCTGATAATAGATTCATAATCCTCTCCGGCCTCAAGCATATCCTCGTCATCCTCCTCGTAATACCAGTTAACCTGTACGCTACTTTTTCCCTTATTTATAGCCTCAAGCTTTTTAAAAACATCAAGAATACATTTAGAAGAACTGGTATTGAAATATTCAAGTTGTACATTTACAATAGTTTTCTCCCTGGGATTTTTTGCATATTCATCAAGCCAGTCAACCATGGGTTTATAAAAATCAATGGAATTTTCAGGAATTGATCTTCCCTTTATTTCCATAACTCCCTCATCAGCATTAAATTTTATTGTTGGGGTTTTTGAAGACCCCTCAAGTGAAATCGGTTCCATTTTTAAGTTTTTGTTATTAATTTCATTTATCAGGATACAAGAATATCAAGATTGAAGAAATAAAAGTCATTATTAAGGTTCTCAAATTTATATTCCAGATCATTTCCAGTCTTTCTGGCGATATCAACAAGCCCAAGACCTCCACCTCCTTTTGCACTTAATTTCTGGTGATTGAGAATAAATTTATACATATCCTTCAATTCATCCTTGGAAAGTGAATTTATCTTATCAATTTTATCCTTGAGTATTTTAACTTTTGGCGCGGTAACAAAGTTTCCTGTGGTGATTTTATAAACATTCTCCTGTATACGTTTAACAACCAATACGGCAAATTTTGGTTCCAGCTCCAACTCTCCCTGAACATTATCCGGAAGATCATCAACATGATGGTAAAGATTTTGCAGACTTTCGACGAGAACATTATATACCTTTTTCCGGATCTTTGATGTTTCGCTCAAATCGTCCATTTTGGATTCAACAAGTTCGAGGACATTGCTGATAAGATCGCTGGTAATGCTTCCTTTGTAGGCCAGAAGCACATCGCCATCATTCAGTTTTTCGTAATACTCATTTATATCAAAGCTCATTTAGGCTTTATTTTCTTTAAAACGTACTAAAAGTACATATTTTTTATTATCACAACAAATATAAAAAAACAACTTCTAAATTCAGGAATAATTTAGACAAATGTAAGCTATTTCATTGTGACTTTTATATAAGATTAATAGTTGCATCCAAATATTACACCCCATGACCCCGAATATTAACTTCATTGAGCTTTCAAAACAGGTTCAATGCCCTACCCTCTATTCTAAAGACAGCCACTAATTCATTTTTCATACTCGTTTTTTTGAAAAATGTTATAATAAAAACACAAAAATTATAAAAGATTTAATAATAGCTGTTATTGGACAAACTCTTTAAGGATAAAATAGGGTGTATGCTCGCCGGCAATTATGTATTCTTAGCCTGCAGGAAGTCTGATCTTTTTCCACTGAAGAGTTCATACTTAAGGTATTTACAATCCAGGCTACCGTTTACAAGTTCTTTTTTCCCGGTAGGTTTTAGTCCTATTTTTTTTACAGCTTCGAAATTTGCACTTAATAACCAGGCATCAAATCCTTTGAAATCAGATTTCAGATGATCTCCAATTTTTTCATAAAAATCATTAATCCTGTCCTGTTTTATGCGTTCTCCGTAAGGAGGATTCATAATTAATAAACCTTTCTCACTTTTGGGTTTTAGATCAAAGAAATCCCTTACAGAAACACTAACAATATCTTCCAGTAAAGCCGAATGTACATTTTTCCTGGCCGCATTTACTGCACGAACAGAAATATCTGAAGCATAGATCTTATAATTAAAAGTGCGACTGACCATAAGACTTTCGATAATCCTGCTGTACAATTCCTCATCATAATCACGCCAGTTCTGAAAAGCATAGGATTTCCGCAATACCCCCGGTGGGATTCCCTTGGCAATCATGGCAGCCTCAACCGATAGGGTTCCGGATCCGCACATGGGATCAATAAAATCCCTTTCTCCATGCCAACCGGTCATAAGGATCATTCCTGCAGCAAGGACTTCGTTAACCGGCGCTTCATAGGGGTCAACCCGGTATCCTCTTTTAAACAGAGGCTCTCCTGAAGAATCAAGTGATACATCCAGCCTGCTGTTATCTATATGAATGTGCACAGGCAGATCGGGTTGCTTTATATCCACATCCGGCCTGCGGCCGGTTTTATCTCT
Organism: uncultured Bacteroidaceae bacterium; assembly: GCA_964426915.1. Lineage (GTDB taxonomy): Bacteria > Bacteroidota > Bacteroidia > Bacteroidales > CAYRTD01. The sequence goes on from CAYRTD010000044.1 coordinate 9,707, forward strand.
TAACCTGTCAACAATAGCATCCTTAACTTTGAGGGCGACATAATGGGAATTATTAAAAAAAGGAGAATTAACAGCAGCCTTTACAGCAATAGTCTTATTTGGGGAAAGATAATTTTCCCATGGCATCTGGTTAATGCTTTTATACAATTCCTCCTCATTTCTTAAGCGTACGGATTTGATATGGTAAAGTATCCTTATGGCTGTCCTGAGAGAAAAATTCATCTTATAGAGCATTGACAATCCACCTGTAAAAGCAACCGCACGACGTAATTTCCTTACATTTTCCCCTCCGAGATCTGTAATTTCTTTTTCCAGGATTTCTTCCAATCCTTTGAGTGTAGTAGCAATAAATTCATTTTTCGGCATAATGGTTATCTATAGATATGATTTTAAAATTTTTTCGGCCGCTCTGTATCTTTCTTCCCCCATTCCTCTTACAATTCCGTAGGGAGCATTCGTCTTTTTGATTTCTTTTTCATAAGTGTAATATAATTCTTTCCTCATTTCACCTCCGTTCTCCCTCACGGAATCAGGTTTCCATTCCAGATCGGGTGCACATAAAAGATAAAGATCAATTTTCAGGCTATTAATACTGTCATCGAGCCAGGAAGGATATCTTTGAAAAACTTTTCCAAACCATACTTTGGTAATGATAAGCCAGGTATCAAATATCACCAGGGAGTTTCTGTTTGAATGGTAATAATAATCCTCTACCTGCTTTTTCGCTATATTTTCCACATCACTGTAATTATATGGAAATTTAAGGTTCTCAATATAAGAACGTGCATATTCAGGCACCCACTCGCAGTTTAGTCTCTTGGCCAGATAAGCTGCTATTTCCGTTTTACCGGTCGATTCGGGTCCTGTAATTACTATACTCCTGAAGTTTTCCAATCTTTTTTCCACTTTATATAACCAAAAATAGCTATTACGGAATATATGAGAAATAATAATGCGGTTGCATAGAGCTCCTTATATAAATACATGAATAATGAAACCGTGTCAATTACTACCCAGAATAACCAGTTCTCCAGTATTTTTCTCGCCAGCATCCAGGTTGCAACGATACTGGCCGATGTTGTAAAAGCATCAAGGTAGGGAAGCGAGGAATTTGCATAAGTCTTAAGAAAGTATCCGGCAATACCCGTCAAAATAAGAATAAGGGTCATAAAAACAATGAATTGCTGCTTACCTAAACGTCTTGTAGGCAATCTTGACTTTTCATTCTTCACTCCTTCTTTCGTCCAGTAATACCATCCATATATACTTACGATAAAATAGTATACCTGGAGGCTCATATCGGCATATAACCGGCTTTGAAAAAACACCCAGGTATAAATAAGGGATGCAAGAATACCGAAAGGCCAGAGCCATATGATTTTATTTACTGAAAAATACAGGTATATTAAGGCAATAACTGCCCCCAGTATTTCAATATAGTTTTGGGTTAGCCAGTTTATAAACATATACTAAAAGCTACAAAAAGAAATCACCATAATCGAATTTGTTGATAACAACAGCCGGTTAAAATCTCCCATTTGCCGTTTTATCTGCCGGAAACAAAAAGCGTCCGGGATTCATTTATTCAGCACAACGATTTCATGAACCCTGTTTTTTTTATTTGTTTAAAGGCTGCAGACACTTGTTTTTATGCGTTGTTCCTGTTGCTTTTGGAACAGGTTTAACCGGTATTATTCACCTGAGTAAGCCTCCAGTTTTCCATTATAAAGATCCGGATTGCTGGCAATTTCCACAGCTTTTTTAAAGATAGGATCTATATGATTATATACACGATAAAACTCTTGCATTTCCCAGAGATCACGGGCAATGTAAGCTTTCATCAGGCGACTTATAACATCTTTACTCATTTCAAATCCTTCTTCATCATACTCCAGACCTTCTTCTTCTGCATAAATGACCAGTTTGTTCAATAAATCTTCATTGGTATTATAGTCTGACTGAAAGCTATTGAAATCATTATATTCTGACTCCAGATTTTTCCTGTTTTTATCTACGTAACTCAAAATAAACTGGTTTAATATTCCCTGGTTTATCAAAGCCCTGTAATAATCGGAATAACCTGTTGTATCGATGGGTACAAAATAATCGGGCATAATACCGCCACCACCATAGACAAGTCGTTCCTTTACAAGGGTTTTGAACTTCAGCGAATCAGGAAATTCAACTTCTTCCTTCCCGCTTAATTCACCTGCTCTATATCTGTTTAACAGGTCTCTGGTATATTCATCATAACCTTTTTCATAAGGTTTTTGTATAAGTCTTCCTGAAGGAGTATAATATTCGGCAACGGTTAATCTTAACTCAGAGCCATCTCTCAACTGAAACCGCCCTTGTACAAGACCTTTACCAAAGGATCTCCGCCCGACGATTACTGCACGGTCCCAGTCCTGAACTGCACCTGCAACAATTTCAGAGGCCGATGCAGAAGTTTCATCGATCATGATAATCAATTTCCCTTCAGTGAAATTTCCACCGGATGTTGAGTAAAAGTTCCTCCTGGGGTTTTTTTCACCCTCTGTGTAAACGATCATTCTTCTACCGGCAAGAAACTCATCTGCCAGATTTACGGCAGCATATAGATATCCGCCTCCATTCCCACTCAGGTCAAGTATTAGATTTCTGATATCATTTTTACCAAGTTCCTTAAGGGCATCATTGAATTCATCGACAGTTGTGCTTGAAAACCGGGAAAGTTTAACATAGCCGGTATGCTCGTCTACCATGTATGAAGCATCAAGACTGTAAATGGGAATTTTATCCCTGGTGATGGTAAACTTTAGTAATCTGGGGACAGATTTACGTTTTACCGATATTGTTACCTTGGTATTTTTTGGTCCTTTGAGTTTTTTCTGAACGTCCAGGTTGGAGATTCCTACTCCCGCAACATTTTCCCCTTCGATTTTAATAATTCTGTCTCCTGCACGTATGCCAACCTTCTCAGAGGGGCCACCTGCTATAGGATTAATGATGAAAATAGTATCATTCAGAATGTTAAATGAAACGCCAATCCCGTCAAATCCGCCTTCCAACTGTTCCTGTGAAGCCTTTACTTCGTCACTGGTAAGATATGCAGAGTGAGGATCAAGATCGTGTAACATTTCTGTAATCGCATCATTGACTATTTTCTCCTCATTTATGCTATCTACATAATATTTTGTGATTTTATCAAGTACTTCACCAAACTTGAGCGATTGTTCTGTAATTTGTGCGTTTCCCGGTGAAATCATAAATATCGTAAGGAAAACTGCTGATAAAAAATTTAAAAAATATTTGTTCATAATCTGTATTTTATGTTACCACTTCAAAAAGCACGCCAAGTATCTAACAATGGAAAACTTCCTTTGTTGTCATTCCCATTCAATAGTAGCCGGAGGTTTGGAGCTGATATCATATACCACCCGGTTTATTCCTTTAACCTTATTAATAATATCGCTTGACACCCTTCCTAAGAAATCGTAGGGAAGGTGAGACCAATCAGCAGTCATTCCATCTGTTGACCCGACAGCCCTGAGTGCCACCACATTTTCATAGGTTCTCTCATCGCCCATTACACCTACCGATTGAACCGGAAGCAGAATAACTCCAGCCTGCCAGACTTCATCATAAAGACCAAATGCTTTCAGTGCATTTACATAAATTTCATCAGCATCCTGGAGAATCGCAACTTTTTCCGGCGTTACTTCACCCAAAATCCGTATAGCAAGTCCCGGACCGGGAAAAGGATGGCGTCCGATCAGACTTTTTGGCAGGCCAAGGGCCTTTCCAACCCTGCGTACTTCATCCTTGAACAAAAGCTTTAAAGGCTCAACGACTTTCAGATGCATCTTTTCCGGCAAACCACCCACATTATGATGGGATTTAATAGTAACGGAAGGGCCATTCACCGAGACAGACTCGATTACATCCGGATAGATTGTTCCCTGTCCCAGCCATTTGACATCCCTTATTTTATGCGCTTCAATGTCAAAAATTTCTATAAAATTCCTACCTATACTTTTTCGTTTTAACTCAGGATCGCTTATCCCGGAAAGATCACTTAAAAATTTATCTTTAGCATCCACGCCGGTAACATTAAGACCCAGATTTTCATAGGATTTCAGAACCTGTTCGAATTCATTTTTTCTTAGCAAACCATTATCTACAAAAATACAATTCAAATTATTTCCGATAGCTCTGTCGAGTAAGGTTGCTGCCACAGAAGAATCAACACCTCCCGACAGGCCAAGAACAACTTTATCATCTCCAACTTTCTCTTTAAGATCCGAAATGGTACTTTCAATAAACGACTCTGCAGTCCAACCGGCTTTACAGCCACAAATTTCATATACAAAATTTTTCAAAATATTACTTCCCTCAGTGGTATGATATACTTCGGGATGGAATTGCAGTCCATAAGTTTTTTCATTTTTCACAGAAAAGGCGCCCACTCTGATATCGTCTGTACTGGAAATGATCTCAAAGTCATCCGGAAGAACCATAATTGTATCACCATGAGACATCCAAACCTGAGTGTGTTGGGTAAGGTTATGAGTAAGGGGGTTTTTATGATCGATGAAATTCAACCTGGCCCGGCCATATTCTCTGGAATTAGAAGGCATTACCTCTCCACCATACTTAAGAGCAAGAAATTGTGCTCCGTAGCAAATACCAAGAAGTGGGATTTTTCCTTTATACTTTTCAATATCCGGTATGGGGGCATTTTCATCTCTGACGGAGAAGGGACTTCCGGACAAGATTATCCCCTTAACCTCTTTACCCGGATCAGGAACTTTGTTAAAGGGATATATTTCACAATACACATTTAGCTCTCTTATCCTTCTGGCTATCAATTGAGTATATTGCGACCCAAAATCGAGAATATAAATTTTTTCGTCCACAGGAATAAATTTTAAAGATTCGTAAAAATAACAATCTAAAATTAAAGCTGCTTATCTTTCCGCTCTTTCTCTTTCAACACTATATACATCTCCATCTTCAACAGCATATGATTCGGGGAATACTGCTTTTGCCTCAGCCAAAAGGGTATCGGTTTTTTTATATCTCGTTGAAAAGTGACCAAGCAAAAGTCGTTTGGCACCGGCAGCTTTAGCAATTACAGCAGCACCTTCAGAGGTGGAGTGAAAAGTTTGTCCGGCAATATCAGCATCCTTTGTTTCAAAGGTAGCTTCATGATACAAAAGATCCACATTTTTAATGTTTTCAACAATTTTTAGATATGGCGCTGTATCGGAAATATATGCATAGGACCGTTGTTTCCAGGGTGGCAGGGTCAGTTTTTCATTAGGAACCACCTCCCCGCTTTCGAGTTTCAGGTCAGCACCTTTCTTAATTTTGACGATGTCTTCAATCCCGGGTTTATATTTTGCAAGAGCCTCTTTCTTTATATTCAGCTCCGCTTCTTTTTCACGAAAAAGAAATCCGGTTGCTGGTGTCCTGTGTTTAAGGGGGATGCTGAAAACTTCAATCTGGCGGTCCTCATAAACGAGCTGGGATTTGCGATGACCCACCACTTTAAAAACAAGCTTGTAATCACCTTCAAGCATATAATTTTCAAGATAAAAATCTATAAACCTCCTCATATTCTCAGGCCCATATATGTGAAGAGCGGTTTTCCTGCCCAGTAACTGAAAACTCGAAAGTAATCCGAACAACCCGAAAATATGATCTCCATGATGATGAGAAATGAAAATGTGATGTATTTTTCCGAAACCGATTTTATTCTTACGTAATTGTATCTGCGTACCTTCCCCGCAATCCATTAAAAAAAACCGCTCATTTACATTAAGCAAATGAGCGGATGGAAATCTTTCAGAGGTGGGAATAGCAGAACTACTTCCCAATATAGTAAGCGAAAATGTCACTCCTTAACTTATGGTTTAATTTTCAGCTTCTTTGATCATAGAATCAGCTTCTTCAACCGTATCGGTTATGTTCAGAACGGTATCGAGCTGAGATATTGTGATCAGTCTTTCAACAGCATCATTCAGTCCGGTTAGGACAAAAGTACCGTTGGCATTCTTACACAAACGATTGGCAACAAGGATTGCACTAAGCCCGGAAGAATCGCAGTACCTGCAATTGCTAAGGTCTAGAACTATATTCTTTTCCCCGTTTCCGGAAACAAGTACCAATTCAGATTTAAGAGTTGGTGCTATATGTGTATCCAATTTTTCTTCCAATACTTTAATCAAAGTATGGTTTTCTTTTTTATCTATCTTAAATTCCATTGCTGAATAATTAAATTTTAAGCTAATTTAATCATTTTCCTTCTTTTTTCCCTCATTTTTCTGCTCAATATCTTCCATTTCAGACTTAAGTGCCGCTAAATCAGAGATATCACCCAGTGTTGTTTTTTCAAGATTTTGCCTTATTTTCTTCTGAGTTCTCTTATTTGTGGTTTCAGTAGTCTTTTTAGCAGTATCCGCAGCAGATTTCTGATCGTCTTCGAATACCCGGCTGTGAGAAAGAATAATCTTCTTCGCAGATTTTGAGAATTCAATAACCTTGAATAACATTTTCTGATCCTGCTTCACCTTGGAACCATCTTCAGTAGTAAGATGTTTAGGTGTTGCAAAACCCTCAACTCCGTATGGGAGTGCTACTACTCCACCTTTTTCACTTAGTTCCACAATGGTACCTTCATGCACAGAACCAATCTCAAATACGGATTCGAATACATCCCATGGATTTTCTTCGAGTTGCTTATGACCAAGGCTCAGCCTGCGGTTTTCCTTATCAATTTCGAGGACAACAACTTCCATCTCGTCACCGATATTGGTAAATTCAGCAGGATGCTTTATTTTCTTTGTCCATGAAAGATCGGATATATGAATCAGCCCGTCCACTCCTTCTTCAATTTCCACAAATACACCAAAGTTTGTGAAATTACGTACCTTGGCTGAATGTTTTGAGCCAACTGAGTATTTTTCTTCAATTTTCTCCCATGGGTCTTCTCTGAGTTGTTTCATTCCGAGAGACATTTTTCTTTCTTCCCTGTCGAGAGTAAGAATTACAGCCTCTATTTCATCACCAACTTTAAGAAATTCCTGTGCACTTCTAAGGTGCTGCGACCATGACATTTCACTCACATGAATAAGTCCTTCAACACCAGGGGCAATTTCGACAAATGCACCATAATCGGCCATAACAACAACTTTTCCTTTCACCTTGTCACCTACATTTAGATTTTCATCCAGTGAATCCCATGGATGGGCTGTAAGTTGTTTCAGACCCAGAGCAATCCTTTTCTTATCATCGTCGAAATCGAGGATAACAACATTGAGTTTCTGATCAAGTTCAACAATCTCTTCGGGATGATTTACGCGGCCCCATGAAAGGTCGGTAATGTGAATAAGTCCGTCAACACCACCAAGATCAATAAATACACCATAGGAAGTTATGTTTTTAACCGTTCCTTCCAATACCTGACCTTTTTCAAGTTTAGCAATGATCTCTTTCTTCTGAGCTTCCAGTTCTTCTTCAATAAGTGCCTTATGAGAAACTACGACATTTTTAAATTCGTGATTGATCTTCACAACCTTAAATTCCATGGTTTTGGAAACATATGCGTCGTAATCGCGAATGGGCTTAACATCGATCTGCGATCCCGGAAGGAATGCTTCAATTCCAAACACATCAACGATCATCCCACCTTTGGTTCTACACTTAATGTAGCCTTTAATCACCTCGTCCTTGTCAAGTGCTTCGTTCACTCTGTCCCATGAACGCATAGCTCTTGCTTTCTTATGCGAGAGAATTAACTGCCCTTTTTTATCCTCTTTGCTTTCTACGTATACTTCCACGGTATCTCCGGGCTTCAGCTCAGGATTGTAGCGGAATTCATTCAGGCTGACCACGCCTTCAGATTTGTAGCCTATATTGATAACCACTTCTCTCTTATTCAGAGATATAACAGTACCATCAACGACCTCATTTTCGGCTATTGTAGACAGGGTTTGATCGTAAAGACCTTCATATTTTTCCTTGTCGGAGTCGAGTTCAACTGTATCCTCTTCATAGGCATCCCAGTCAAAATCACCTTCTCCGGCCTCTAATGTATTCTCATCCTTTTTTTCTGTTGTCGCTTTGGTTTCTTCAACAGATGCTGGCTTTTCAGATTCCGGAGTTTCGGATTTCATTTCTTCTGCGGCTGCAGTTTCTTCAACTTCCGGCTCTGTTTTTTCTTTTTCAGCCTTAGCTTCCACTGGAGTTTCTTCAACACTTTCCTCTTCGGTTTCTTTTTCAGAAGCAGGTTCGGCAGAAGTATCTTCAGTAGAAATTTTCTCAGCTGTTTCTTCTTTTTCAACTTTTTTCTCTTCCGCTTCGGGTTGTGATTCCTCTGCTTTTACTTCTTGCTCAGAACTTTTTTCAGTCTGATTTTCAGTAGTTTCTTTTTCAGTGGCAGATTCCGCTGATGTATCTTCGGCAGGAACTTTTTCAGCTGTTTTGTCGGTTTCAACCTGGTTCTCTTCTGCTTCGGGTTTTGGTTCCTCTGCTTTTACTTCTTGTTCAGAACCTTTTTCAGCCTGATTTTCAGTAGTTTCTTTCTTTTGCTCTTCAGGATTTTCAACATTTTCCATGTTGTCACTCCCCATTTCTTTTTCTTTGTCTGTCATGTAAATAAGATGTTGTGTTTAATAAGTTAGACATTATGTTGCTAAAAATGAGGTGCAAAATTAATAAATTATATTTTATTATCACAAGTATTTTCAGGAATATTAAATACACAAAATACCAGGAGCCGTTCAATATCAGCAATTCCTTCAAGCCACCATATATAATAAGTCCCTCATGTGAAGGCATAGCCGGGAAAACCCGGATATTGAGAATGCGATGAATGTTTGAAAATAAATTACCTTTGATAGGTTTTTAGTATCTTGTAAAAATTATGTGTAAATTAATTTCATGTTTAAAAAACTTATCGACATTTATACATTTTTTACTTAGTTTTAGCTTTTATTAAAATCCATCGTATTAGTTAATAATTATAAACAATTCATTGCATGAAGATCTCAATTATTGGCACCGGTTATGTTGGACTGGTTTCCGGGACCTGTTTTGCAGAGACAGGAATTATTGTCACCTGTGTTGATGTAGACCAGGACAAAATTGAAAAGCTCAACAGGGGAATCGTTCCCATTTATGAGCCGGGACTCGAAACCATGATAAAGAATAATGTAGAAAAGAAAAGGCTGTTTTTCACAACCGATATTAAAGAATCCCTTGTTGATTGCGATGCTACCTTCATTGCTGTTGGAACACCACCGGGAGAAGATGGGAGTGCAGATCTTCAATATGTTCTTAAAGTAGCCGGAGACATTGGTAAATATATGAATGACTACCTGGTAGTTATCGATAAAAGTACAGTTCCAATAGGTACTTCAGAAAAAGTAAGAAAGGCTATAAAGAAAGAACTCGAAAAAAGAAAGTCCAATATTGAATTTGATGTGGCATCGAACCCGGAGTTTCTGAAAGAGGGAGCGGCAATCTCAGATTTCCTTAAACCCGACAGAATTGTAGTAGGAGTCGACTCCGAAAGAGCTGAGAAAGTATTTAGCAGATTGTATAAGCCTTTTCTCCTGAACGGACATCCACTTCTTTTTATGGACATTCCTTCGGCTGAAATGACAAAATATGCCGCGAATGCTATGCTGGCTACAAAAATCAGCTTTATGAACGACATCGCTAATCTGTGTGAAATAATCGGAGCAGATATTAATAATGTAAGAAAAGGTATAGGAAGTGATTCCCGCATCGGACAGAAATTTATATATGCAGGTGCGGGATATGGAGGGTCCTGTTTTCCAAAAGACATCAAAGCACTTATCCGGACATCTTCAGATAATAATTACAGTCTGGAAATATTAAAATCGGTTGAGAAAGTTAATGAAGAGCAGAAAAAAGTTTTGCCGAAGAAAATAGTAAAGCATTTCAATAATAATTTGAAAGGAAAAACATTGACCCTTTGGGGGCTCTCCTTCAAACCAAAAACTGATGACATGAGGGAAGCTCCCTCCCTTGTGGTCATTGAAGAATTATTAGCAGCAGGCGCCAATATAAAAGCCTATGATCCGGAGGCAACTAAAGAAGCCAGAAAAATTCTGGGGGATAAAATTGATTATTCGGGAGACATGTATGAAGCACTGATTGATAGTGATGCCTTAATCGTTGTTACAGAGTGGCCTGAATTCAGGGTACCCAATTACAAGGTCATGGAAAAACTCATGAACAATAAGCTTATATTCGACGGTAGGAATATTTACGATCTTCAGGAAATGGAGGAGTTTGGATATACTTATTACAGCATTGGAAGAAGAACGGTTAACTCCTAAGATTAATACAGAAAATTCTGATTTTTTATGAAGAGAATTTTAGTCACCGGTGGTGCCGGTTTTATCGGCAGCCATCTCTGCGAAAGATTACTCAGGGAAGGCAATGAAGTAATCTGCCTTGATAATTATTTTACCGGTTCAAAAAAAAATATAATTCCCCTGATGAATAATCCTTTTTTTGAGCTTGTAAGACACGATATAACTGAACCCTATTATATAGAAGTTGATGAGATATATAACCTGGCCTGTCCTGCTTCACCTATACATTACCAGCACAATCCCATCAAAACCATCAAAACTTCTGTTATGGGTGCTATTAATATGCTCGGACTGGCAAAAAGAATAAAGGCCAAGATCCTTCAGGCTTCAACAAGCGAGATCTACGGAGATCCCAAAGTGCATCCACAAAGAGAAGATTACTGGGGAAATGTAAATCCAATAGGTTTGCGTTCATGCTATGATGAAGGAAAAAGATGCGCAGAAACACTCTTTACCGATTATCATATGCAAAACAATGTGCGGATAAAGATCACAAGAATATTCAATACTTACGGTCCGAAAATGCACCCCAATGATGGTCGTGTAGTTTCGAATTTTATTGTTCAGGCTTTAAAAAATGAACCTCTGACCATCTATGGAAAAGGCAATCAGACCCGTAGTTTTCAGTATATTGATGATCTCCTTGAAGCTCTAATCAGGATGATGAACACTCCCGATGAAATAACAGGCCCGGTAAACATAGGGAATCCTAATGAATTCACTATCAAAGAATTAGCGGAGATTATACTTGACATTACCGGTTCAGGTTCAGATTTGATTTACAAAGATCTTCCCATGGATGATCCCATCCAGAGGAAGCCCGATATTAGTCTGGCTAAAAAAACACTTGATAACTGGGAACCCGGAATTCAGCTCAAAGATGGTCTGACAAAAACCATAAACTATTTTGATAAACTGTTAAAAGAAACAAAATCAATATGAAAGGAATAATACTTGCAGGAGGTGCCGGCACGCGACTTTATCCATTAACAAAAAGCATTTCCAAGCAGATAATCCCCGTTTACGATAAGCCTATGATATATTATCCCCTTTCGGTATTAATGCTTTCCGGGATAAGAGAAATACTGATCATTTCCACACCGAGAGACCTTCCTGTATATCAGGATCTGCTAACAGACGGCAAGCACATTGGTTTGAAAATCACTTACGCAGAACAACCCGAACCAGAGGGTCTTGCACAGGCTTTTCTCATAGGCGAAGATTTCATTGGTGATCAGCCTGCCTGCTTGATCCTTGGAGATAATATCTTTTACGGACATGGCTTTGGAAACACTCTTCTTGAAACTTCAAAATTAAATGACGGAGCTTTAGTTTTCGGTTACTATGTGAATGATCCGGAAAGATATGGAGTGGTAGAATTTGATAAGAAAGCAAATGTGCTTAGTCTGGAAGAAAAACCAGCAAAACCTAAATCCAATTATGCTGTAACAGGACTCTATTTCTATGACAATTCTGTGATAGAAAAAGCCAAATCACTGAAACCTTCTGCAAGGGGTGAACTGGAAATAACAGACCTGAATAAACTCTACCTGGAAGAAGGCAAACTAAGTGTAAAGCTAATGGGACGCGGAATGGCATGGCTGGATACAGGAACACATGAAAGTCTTTTACAGGCCTCCAACTACATTCATACCATAGAAAAAAGGCAGGGCCTTAAGATCTCGTGTATTGAGGAAATAGCATTCAAAAGAGGTTTTATATCCAAAGAACAACTTCTTCAACTTGCCAGGGAGCATGGAAAAAGTCCTTATGGCAGTTACCTGAATTCCATAGCTGAAGAAAAGATCTTTTTATATGATCAATCATTATAAACAGGTTCCGGAATTTCTGAGCTTTACAGATATCAAAACCGTTTTTACAGGCTGAAAGAAATATATAATCAATTTCCTTTAGCCGGTATTATCATAGTATAAAATCAAAAAGAACGTTTCAAATATGACCTTTACAGAAACAGAAATCAGGGACCTGATAGTAATCGAACCCCGGGTATTCGAAGATAGCAGGGGCTATTTTTTTGAAAGTTTTAATGAAAAAGAATTACACAAGAGAGGTATTAATCTCCGCTATGTACAGGATAATCAATCCAAATCGGAATATGGAGTAATCCGCGGATTGCATTATCAAAAGAAACCTCATGCACAAAGCAAGCTGGTGAGGGTTCTGGAAGGAGAGATCATGGATGTAGCCCTTGACCTTAGGAAAGGATCCCGGACTTTCGGTAAGTGGCATGGGGTAATACTTTCATCCGAAAATAAAAAACAACTACTTATTCCTGAAGGCTTTGCTCATGGTTTTTCTGTTTTGAGCCCAACCGCTATTGTTCTATATAAATGTAACGATTTCTACCATCCCGAAACTGAGGACGGTATAATCTATAATGATCCTTTTTTGAAGATTGACTGGAAAATATCGTCAGATGAAGCCCTGATTTCAGAAAAAGATAAAAAGCTTTCCCGATTTGATCCTTCTGTTCATATCTTTGAGTAAAAAAAATAACACTCTCTCATGAAAATTTTAATTACAGGCGGTAACGGACAACTTGGAAATTCTGTCAAAATGATAAGTGCAGAATTTCCCGGTCATACTTATCTCTTTACCGATATCGATGACCTTGATATAACCTCCCGGGATGATCTTGACACTTATTTTGAGAAGTTTAAGCCTGACTTTTGCATCAATTGTGCCGGATATACCGGGGTAGATAAAGCTGAGGAAGAAGAAGAAAAAGCCTATCTCCTGAATGCGGAAGCAGTTAAATTACTTAACGGTGTTACCGGGAAATATAACTGCAGATTCATTCACATAAGCACAGATTATGTTTTTAGCGGAAAACACTATGAACCCTATAAAGAATCACATGAACCGGATGCAAATTCAGTTTACGGAAAGAGTAAACTGGCAGGAGAAAAGGAAATATCCGGATCGGAACATGCCGTCATCCTCAGAACTTCCTGGTTATATTCGGAATTTGGAGGAAATTTTTTTAAAACCATGTTAGGGCTGATGGAAAAAAGGGATGAATTAAAAGTCGTTTTCGACCAGGTAGGCACTCCCACATACGCCGCAGACCTTGCCAGGGCTGTTTTAAAGATCATTTCTGCAGCAGAAAAAGGGGATTTTGTCCCGGGGATCTACCATTTCAGCAATGAAGGGGTCGCAAGCTGGTATGATTTCAGTAAAGAGATCGGGCACTTATCAGGATCTTCCTGTAAAATATTTCCCGTTGAAACCTCGCAATTTTCGCTTCCTGCCCCACGCCCACCATTTTCTGTTCTAAACAAAAGCCGGATCAAAGAGGTTTACAAAACGAATATCCCACACTGGCGGGACAGCCTTGAAACCTGCTATAAAAATTTCATAAATCAAAAACAATCATTATGATGACTGAAGAAGTAAAAAAACGAGCTGAATCCTGGCTAAACCCCGGTTTTGATCAGGAAACGAGGGAGCAAGTAGAATATCTGATGAAAAATGATAAAAAAGAGCTAACCGAATCCTTTTACAGAGATCTTGAGTTTGGCACCGGAGGCCTTCGGGGCATTATGGGTGTGGGAACAAACCGGATGAACATCTATACTCTAGGAATGGCAACCCAGGGACTGGCAAATTATCTGAAAAAAGAGTTTTCCGGAAAGGAAGGTATCAGTGTGGTTATTGCCCATGACTCCAGAAATAACAGTCGTCTTTTTGCAGAGACTACAGCAAAGATATTCAGTGGAAATAATATTAAAGTCTGGCTATTCGATGAACTTAAGCCCACTCCAGAGCTGAGCTTTGCCATCAGGCACCTTGGAGCACAAGGTGGTGTAATGATAACCGCTTCACACAATCCAAAGGAATACAATGGTTACAAAGTTTATTGGGATGATGGCGGACAGGTAATCAGTCCTCACGATATGAATATTATCGGGGAAGTGCAGAAAATCAAAACTGTGGAAGAAATTGACTTCAAAGGCAATGACTCGCTAATCAAAACTATTGGTGAAGAAATTGATGAAATTTACACAAACAAAATCAAAGAACTTTCGGTCCGTCCTGATGTTATCCGGAGAAACAAGGGACTTAAGATCGTATATACTCCCATTCACGGAACCGGAGTTAAACTCATTCCCATGGCCCTTAAGAAATTTGGTTTCGACACCATTTATACCATCCCCGAACAAAACGTACCCGATGGTAATTTCCCTACTGTTGTCTCACCAAACCCCGAGGAACCGGCAGCTTTAAAGATGGCACTTGAAAGAGCGGAGGAAGTGAATGCAGATCTGGTTATGGGAACCGATCCCGATGGTGACCGTGTGGGCCTGGCTGTGAGAGATAAAGAAGGTGAACTAAAACTCCTTAACGGGAACCAGACTGCTACCCTGCTGATCCATTACCTGATTTCCGCATGGTCGGATGCAGGAAAATTAAAGGGCAAGGAATATATCTGCAAAACGATTGTGACTACCGATCTGCTCAATGAAATAGCCGACAGTTACCAGGTCAGGCATTTTGATGTACTTACCGGTTTCAAATATATTGCCGACATTATTAGACGCTATGAAGGTAAACTGAAGTTTATCGGTGGAGGTGAAGAAAGTTTCGGCTACCTGGCAGGGGAATTTGTCCGCGACAAAGATGCAGTAATATCCTGTGCACTCATCGCCGAAATCACAGCATGGGCTAAAGATCAGGGAAAATCCCTGTTCGATGTACTGACTGATATTTATCTGAAATATAATTTTTATCTCGAAAGCCTTATATCGGTCGTTAAGAAAGGTAAAGAAGGGGAAGAGGAGATCAGGAAGATGATGGAAGGTTACCGGTCTGCCCCCCCGGCAGAGATTAACGGATCAAAAGTAATAATGATTCATGATTACCATGAAAAGAAATCGAAAAACCTGCAAAATAAAACGGAAGAAGAAACCGGTCTTCCAAAATCCAATGTATTACAATACATTTTAGAGGACGGATCAAGGATTTCCATCCGGCCCTCCGGAACCGAACCCAAGATCAAGTTTTATTTTAGTGTGAACGAGAAACTTGAAAAAAAGGATGATTATGAAAAGATCAAAACCCGGCTGGAAGGAAGGATTATTTCTATTCAGAAGGAACTGAAGATTAATTAGAGTCTGTCCATAATGTCCGATATCTGCGTTGCTGCAAAAATTTTAA
>CAYRTD010000045.1:0-24736 GCA_964426915.1 uncultured Bacteroidaceae bacterium
CGGTTGCGCGCCTTGATCTTGAACATTATGATCCAGACACTCGACTCTATTGACAAGCACTAATTAGGCATTTAATTGGCAAAAGTAAGAAGTAAGGAGTAAGAAGTAAGGGGCATGAAGTGGGTTTCCATGATGGAGTTTTTTTTGATTAGGGGAAGTTAAATGGAAGGGGTATGTAATCCTTTAAGAAGGGAGTGTTCAGAAGAGTGTGTCATTGGCGTTTTTGCCTGCCATAAGCACTGACCCAGGCCCCGGCAGGTGCGAATTACAATGCCTGGCATTCGGTTAATAATAGGGTATATATCCGCTTTCTCCCACAATATCCTGACCTTTGGGTGAAAGGAGGAGTTCGTATAATTTATAGGCCATTGAGTTCTCTTCCAGGTCTTTTCTGATAACAACATAAACCTCGGTAGTGTATGGGTAGGCCCTCATCTTTAATGTGTTAAAATCAGGGTAGACCCCATCGACCTTCATTAGTTTTATACTGTCGCTTCTTATCATGTAACGGGTATAATAATTGATTGAATATCCCAGTCCCTGTCTGTCGAACTCAATCTGGTTAATCAATCCTATCATTCCGTACATAATCATATCCGGAGCTTCAATCATTTCAAGATCTTTCATGATCAATGTTTCCATCAGCTCCTGGCTACCGGAGTTCCTGTTTCGCAGATAAGGGTGTAACTCTTCATCGGACCCTCCTAATTCTAGCCAGGTAGTTATCTTTCCGGTGTAAATATCCTGGATTTGACTGGTGGTTATGGAGTTTACCGGGTTGTGAATATTATTCAGGAATATAAATGCATCGAGGGCTACCGGTGTTTCGATTAATTCTACTCCAAGGCTATCGGCTAAATGTTTTTCATCTTCTGATGCTCTGCGTGCTACAAGTATAAGATCTGCATTTTTATTGATCAGGTTTTCATAGGATATATGTGTGTTGGTATGGTAGATATTATCTGCTATAAACTTGCAGTCACCAGAATTTTTTTCACATGAGGGCATTAAGCGGTATGGATATTTATAATGAAAGGAGGAATACACCCATGAATAGCCAACATCCAATAATTTGCAGGCCAACAGGGTTTGTAAAGCTTCGGTGGATGTGGAGCCGTCGACCCTGGGATAATTCAGGGTTGTAAAGTCATACTGCGTAAAATCATTTTCCGGATCTTCGCAACCAAAAAAGAGTGCTAGCGGCAGGACAAAAAGAAAAAGAAGCGTTTTTCTGAACGTTGGTTGAATAGTTTTCATCTTAGGTTTGTTTTTTGGTTAGAAACAGCATATGCTAAGGTAAGATGCAAATCCTTTGTTAAGGGTTGCTTTTCAAAATCACCACTCCTTTCTGCCCCGCCCAACCCTCTTGGGTATACGCGTCAACTTAAGACCCTTCATCTGTTGTTCCGGCTGCGCAAGCCTTGATCTCGAACATTCTGTTCCGATAGCTATCGGAACAGACTCCCGACTTTATTGACGGACACTATTTAGTGTTTGTCCATAATGTCCGATATACTCATTCAGTGTTAAATTTCAGCGGTATTCGTGACCGCGTTCGCATAAAGCTTTAGCGGTTGCGAAGCTCGTTATCACTCGGTTCTGCGTTGCTGCAAAAATTTTAAATCCTCGAATACATTAGTATACTGCGGTTTAAAATTTTGTGCCTCCGCACGCTGTCGCTGAAGCTTTCCGCGAGCGTAGAAGCTCTGCGGAGACGCTAGCGTAGGCGCCTAAAGCTTCAGCGACACGCGGTTGCACGCCTTGATCTTGAACATTAGCTTCGCTGAGCTCATCGCCAATTGGCGGGTTCGGTTATGATCCAAACACTTTACTCTATTGACGGGCACTATTTAATTCCTTGAAGAATATAATCAACAATAGGATTGGGATCTGCAGGAGTTAAGAATGATCGTGTAATATATTTTGGAGGAATGATGATCTTTCTTTCAATTAGTTCGTCGATAATGTTGAGGAAATTGACAGAAGTTTTTCCGACGAGCAGATTTTTCAGGTTCTTGCCGGAATTATATATATGCAGGATATCCCTGAAACCTCTCAGATAAAGATGATCTTTTGTGAAGCCTCCACCTCTGAAGACTCTTGCGGTTATGTAAAAAGCCTGGTTTTCATCCAAATTTCCATGATCGATCATGTATTCAAAGCAGTGTTTAAAATCGAATCCTTCCAGCATTTTTTGTATACAAAGAACACGAAGCGCAAAAGTCTGGAGGCGTTTAATGCTCATATTCCCCGAAAGATATTCACTTAAAACCGCCAGCCCTTCCTGGGTATGAGTATTGAGGGGAGTACCGAGTCTGAATAAATTAAGGGGCTGGAGCCGGGAATTGGCAGTAGTGAGCATATGCACTCCTATTTCATGTTCGCGGAGGGCATTAATGGATCTTTCTGAGAAACTTGAGTCTTTGCGTATACGGATTGTGTTTTTATTGTTTATAATCAGGATTTTTGAGACTACCTGACGGGAAATTTCGATTTTACAACTAATACCATACTCCGCGAGAGTTTCCTTAAAAAAACCGAGAGCCTCCTGTGGGCCGTAAATATCCTCTTCACCGCTATCGAGAGAAGAAGAGAGATGAAGTATGTATTCTGCATTCTGTATATCCCTTTTGTTCGGTTCGCCAAAATATCTGAGAGAGTTATACAGGAATTTTTCTGTACCAATGGAGTTCATTATATCAATCTTGTCGGCATAGGAATCGATTACCGACTGGTATAATAACCGGATTGATATATCGCTGATATCTTCTACTTTAAGCTGGTAGAGTTTTCTTTTAAAAACAAACGGATCGATAGAAAGCTGCCGGTAATAGAACCGGGGGTTATTCAGGAATTTTGATTTGAAGAATTCTTTTCTGGCCTGTTCAATGTTAACCGGATTAGTATATTTTAAAATTTCGAAATCCTTTGCCAGGTTAAAGAAGGCTTTATCAACTTTTATCAGGTCTTTGTCGAGCTCCGACGAGAGCAAAGAATTGTTTCTTTTAACCTTAAGGCTGGTATTATCTCTGGCAAAACTGGCTGCCGTATTAACGATTGCCCTTTTTAAACGATGGGTTAGTTTTTCAATAATCAACGGATAATTCTCACCAGTGAGTTCATTACAGTAAATTTTTTTTATTTCTGTTGCAAGCACCAGGATATTAAAATTTGCTGTAAGGTATTCAAGGAGGTACCCTCTTCCGAAAAAGACCTCATTTTCACCTGTTCGATTGTCGATATTGGGTAATTTAATTTTTGAGAGTTCCCCGAGGTAATAATCTACATATTTGCCGTATTTTTTTTTATTAATATTCTCAGTGCCTATGTTAAATACCGGGCTTTCTTTCTCTATTCTTTTATAGTTAAATGAATGAATATCAAAAGCAATAACAGACTGAAACTTTTTTTCCAGTCTGGCAATTAAGGCATGAACGACTTTATAGAAATTATGATGTTTTTCAAGACTTTTCTTTTTTTCTTTTTCTGAAAGAGGAGAATTCCAGAGTTCTTTTCCCCAGGCTGATTCATATATTGCAT
The DNA here is from genome assembly GCA_964426915.1 of uncultured Bacteroidaceae bacterium. Taxonomy (GTDB): domain Bacteria; phylum Bacteroidota; class Bacteroidia; order Bacteroidales; genus CAYRTD01. The sequence continues at coordinate 3,541 of CAYRTD010000045.1, forward strand.
TTTTGGCCGATCTATTCAGGTCATATTCATAACGGGAATCGTTGCAGGCGATTACAACCGGAAGAGATGAAATGAATTTTAATGTTTCAGGATCTTCCTCGTACCATCTTTCATAGTCGTTCAGTTTGCATTTATTGGTCAATTCAGATCTTAAATTATGGCCATTGTGGATTGCGAAGCAGGCGAAAGGAACGTCATCATCAATTTTAATATAGATTGAAGGGTTGGCAGATTCAGCTTCAAAGTAATCCCCATTTTCAATTCGCGATATTATTTCTTCATACGAGAGATTAAGCTTCATTGATCATACGTTTTAATTCTCTCTTTCGGTCTATTGCCTTTTCTTTTTTATCAACTACATTTTCGATAAAATCAATGACCTTTTTCTCAAGCTTCACCCTGTTAAATTTATTTATCCTTGTTATACCACCCGGACTCACTACATTTATTTCAATCAGTTTGTTATTAATAATATCCAGTCCTACAAAGTAGAGTCCGTCTGCAACCAGTTTCGGGCCAACTTTCTTACATATATTTTTTTCCTGTTTGGTAAGTTGATGTCTGATCCCTGTTCCTCCGACTTTGATATTAGCCCTTACTTCATCGGAAGCAGGGACTCTTTTATAAGCTCCAATGGGTTCACCATTCAGCACCAGTACTCTTATGTCGCCTTCTTCGGCACCTTCTACAAATTCCTGGAGAATTACAAAGTTGGTACGTTCCTGTCCCGAAATATAAAAATCGAGGAGAGATGATATACTTTGTTTGGCACTCTTTTCTAAAACGATTACCCCACTACCACCATAACCTTCAAGGGGTTTTAGGATCATTTTGTTACTTGGGGATTCCTGGACTACTTTTTTCAGAAAACTTTTATTTTTGGAAACATAGGTAACCGGAATGATTTCATTATTGGGATCATCGAAAGATGCCGGATATAATTTATTGTTCGCTTTTCTGAGACCTTCAATATCATTAATAATGAAGGTGTCGTCTCTGACGGAATCGAGGAAATTCAGCATTGCGGGATCGAGGGGTGGATTTGATCTGACAAAGATGGCATCAAAACCGGATAAAGGGAGGAGTTGTTCATTAAACCTCACCTTTGAATGGAAATGTTTATAGTTTGGGGAATACTTTTCCTGGGGAATTATCTTTTTAACGAATCCAAAGCTTCGACTTTTTCTGATCGTAAAGCCCTGTGCCTGGATTAAACCTACCGTATGTCCGCGGATGAGGGATTCGTATATTATTCTTAGTGTGGAATCTTCTTCAGGTACCAGTGATTCCCATGGATCTATAATAAAGCAAATATTCATAGTGATTATGCGGAGTTAGATTAAAAGTAAAAATTCTGAAAGCTCATTTTTCAACCGAATTTATATGTTTGTATCATGAAATAATCAATGATCAAGATAGTCAATATTTCTTTTTAAACCTTCATATTTTGCTCTCATAACAGGCGTGCCGTTGAAAATTTTTGCAAAGCGTTCTTCTGTCAGGTCTTTCCATTCTTGTTTTTGCATGGACATCATTTCTTCACGGGGCAGGAGGTCTTTAGTGTCGTGTTCTTTTAGTTTACGGTTCCAGGGACATACTTCCTGGCAGATATCGCAGCCAAAAACGCGGTTATAAAAATTATTTTCAAATTGTTCAGGGATTTCGTTCTTGTTTTCTATTGTCAGATAAGAAATGCATTTCCCCGCATCAACTATTTTTCCCGGCTGGATTGCATGTGTCGGGCATTCGTCTATACAGATACGGCAATTTCCGCATAAGTCTTTTACTTCTGTGTTTTCGTACTCAAGTTCTGCATCGATTATTAATTCACCAAGAAATACATAGGAACCATACTTAGGTGAAATGAGCAGGGAGTGTTTGCCTATCCAGCCTAATCCTGCATTTCTTGCAAAGGAATGTTCAAGAACGGGTGCTGAATCTACAAATGCTCTTCCATCATTGCCGGGTATAAGCTCCCGGACATAAGCCAGGAGGTCTTTCAGCTTTTTTTTCATAACTTTATGGTAGTCCCTTCCATATGCATATTTCGAAATAACGGGAGCTTCGGCATCATCCTGCATTTTGGAGGTATAATAGTTCAAGAGGACTGAGATGACGGTTTTTGCGTCAGGCACGAGCCTTACAGGATCTTTTCTCAGATCCTGGTTTTTTTTCATCCATGACATTTCTGCATGCATGTTTTTCTCCAGCCAGTTGTCCAGTACATTCTTATCTTCCTGTTTGACTTTGGCTGGTGTAAATCCACAATCGCTAAATCCCAGTTCGATTGCTTTATTTCTAATAAGGGATGTATATTTTTTTTTCCGGTTCAATGGCATCTACATAAGTCCGAGTTCAAGTTTTGCTTCATCACTAAGCATATCCTGATCCCAGGGTGGATCAAAGGTCAGGTTGATCTCTGCTTTTTTAATACCTTCAATATCGTTTATCTGGCGATGGATATCATCAATCAGGCTATCGGCCACCGGACAATTCGGAGCAGTAAGGGTCATAGTTATTTTAGCATTTTTGTCATCGTCAACATCAATCTCATATATCAAGCCCAGATCGTAAATATTCACCGGTATTTCGGGATCGTAGATATTTTTCAGAACTCTTACAATTTCCGTCTCTATATCTAATATGGTTTTTTCGCTCATAATTTTTAATATTTAGAAGTAATGGTTCTAATCTGCTTTTTTAAATTCCCATACCCGGGAGATTAGTGTATTTTGATTTTCGGGGTATCTGTATAAGTCACAGGGCCAATTTCATTCTTGTGAATCTGCGTTTAAATCAGAGCCTTTATCATACTACTTTGGATCAGTACTATTAAAACACCTGAAAAATGAAACAGTTCAAGCAATCCTGAGGTCATTAGGCCTCATGTTTTGCATGATATGCTAGTGCATAGAGTTTCATTTTTTTCACCATAGCAACCAGTCCGTTTGACCGGGTGGGGGAGAGATTTTCTTTCAATCCGATTTTATCTATAAAATAGAGGTCCGCATCTTTAATTTCAACTGCAGGTTGTTCATTCAGCACTCTTACGAGCAGCGCAACAATGCCTTTAACTATAATAGCATCGCTGTCGGCAGTGAATTTTACTTTTCCGTCATTGTAGTCGGCATGAAGCCATACTTTAGACTGACATCCACTTATAAGGTACTCTTCAGTTTTATATTTCGGATCTATAGGAGGGAGGTCATTTCCCAGTTCAATGAGATAATTATAACGGTCCATCCAGTCGTCGAACATAGAAAATTCTTCTATTATCTGATCTTGTATTTCGTTGATTGACATATTTTTTTTTGCAAAGTTAGGCATTTTGTGGAGAATTCCAGAGCAGGAGGTGTGGGAAGGTTTATTCATTCAGATTATCAGTTAAAAATCAGTTCCTTAAATATTTTTTACCGGAAGCAGAGTTAGCCATTGATGTTTTAGGGATCAAAAAGGTTAAATATGGAATTCAGGTTCAGTTGGGAGTATATGCCGGGTCATGATCAATAAATTACACACGCAATAGATGGGAATGGATCAGGGAATCTCCGGTTAGGGACGAGGTTATTAACTCTGATTATCGTGTCAGGAAATTTGATATTTTATATAAATGGGAGAAAGGTTGATTTTTTAAAGGATTGGTTATCAAGTATTTGAGATCATCCTTAAGGGAACAGACCCTAAGGGTTATAACCCTTAGGGTCTGTCAGAAATTCTGCTCCTTCAGTCAAGATAAAATCAAAAAAACAATATCCCTAAAAGAAAAAAAGCATCCTAAATCTGAATCGCAAATTTTAAGATTATAAATGATTATCCCAGCATTTTTCTTGCCTGTTCAATGGCCTTAATAAATGTATCTATTTCCTCCGTAGTATTGTAAAATACCATAGATGCTCTTATTGTTCCGGTTATTTCAAAATGGTCCATTACAGGCTGGGTACAGTGAGAACCTGTGCGTACAGCTATTCCCATCTTATCCAGGATCATTCCTGCATCATAGGGATGTATGTTGTCGAGGAGGAAAGAAATTACCGGGATCTTTTTCTCAGCATTTCCGTAAATGGTAAGTCCGTCAATTTGTTTAAGTTTTCGGGTGGCATAATCAAGGAGCTTTTGTTCATGAGTTCTGATCTGATCCAGTCCAATGCCAGAGATATAGTTTAATGCTTCGGCAAGACCCACCGCACCGGTATAATTTGCTGTTCCTGCTTCAAATTTAAAAGGAAGTATATTGTAGGTCGTTTTATCGAAGCTTACGCAATCAACCATATCTCCACCTCCCTGATAGGGGGGTATTGCATCGAGGATCTTTTCCTTCCCGTATAGCACACCGATTCCGGTGGGACCATATACTTTGTGTCCCGAAAAAGCATAAAAATCTGCATCTAGATCCTGAACATCAATGTCTCCGTGCTGTATAGACTGCGCTCCGTCTATCATAACCCTGACATCATTCTCGTGGGCAATCCTGATGATCTCTTTCACCGGGTTTATGGTCCCCAGGCTATTGGAAGCATGAACCACAGATACAAGTTTCGTTTTATTGCTGAATAGCTTTTTATATTTTTTTAGAATCAGTTCGCCATTTTTATCAAATGGAATGATTCTGAGATTTGCTTTTTTTCGCTCACAGAGCATTTGCCAGGGAATAAGATTGGAATGGTGTTCCATTTCTGAAATAATAATCTCATCACCTTCATCTATATATTTTTCCCCAAAAGAATAAGCTACCAGATTGACAGCTCCGGTTGTCCCGCTTGTAAAGATAATTTCGCATTTATCTTTTGCATTTATAAATTTCCGGACAGTTTCCCGGGCAGCTTCATATTGCTCTGTCATTTGCCCGCTGAGATTATGAACACCCCGGTGAATGGAACTATTCAAAAAAGAGTTGATTTCATTAGTTTTATCAATAACCGGATTGGGTTTTTGAGTGGTTGCTCCGTTATCGAAATATACCAGAGGCTTGTCATATACCCTGCGGGTGAGGATAGGAAAATCCGAACGTATTTTATCAATATCAAATTCCTTTACACTCATTTTTACCTGCAATTAAGTTTGCAATTATTGCAGCGGGAGAGTTCACCGCGTAATCTCTTATCCACAAGGTCTGTTATCCTATCCCGGAGAGCTGGAATTTTTATTTTGGCGAGCACGTCATTTGAAAAAGCATACATCATAAGCAGGTAGCTTTCTTTTTTGGATATTCCTCTGGACCTTAAATAAAATAATGCATCCTCATCAAGCTGACCCACGGTTGCTCCATGTGAACATTTCACATCATCAGCATATATTTCAAGCTGTGGTTTGCTGTTCATCGTTGCGGTATCGGTAAGAAGAATATTGTTATTTTTCTGATAGGCCAGTGTTTTCTGGGCATCCTTCCATACATGTATTCTTCCGTTGAAAGCACCGGTGGCATTCTCGTCGAGGATTCCTTTGTAAAGCTGATTACTCAGGCAGTTGGGTTTTGTATGATTAACGTAAGTGAAATTATCTACATGCTGATCCTGATCTGCAAGGAACAGGCCAAGAGCGTGATTTTCACAATTCTCTCCGGCCAGGGTTACCCGCAAGTTGTTTCGTATGGTACCTCCATGCAGAGTAATGGTATTTGAATCGGCCCTGCTGTCTTTTTCCTGGTGAATATATGTATTGGTTAACTGAATGGATTTACCGTGTTCATTTTGTACCCTTGTGATATCTATTTTTGCGTTTTGTGCTGTAAAGACTTCAGTTGCAGAATTGGTAACATACTCATCTGAACTAAGGGTGTGATCACAGATCAATACTTGCGCTTCAGCGTTTTTTTCCAGGATGAATAGATTCCTGTGCTGGACCATGAGAGGTTCATTGAAAAGTAAAAGGTGGATTATCTGCAGGGGTTGTTCTAAAACTATATTTTCCGGAACATAGAGAAATATCCCGTCACGGGCAAAAGCTGTATTCAGTGCAGTAAGAGAGTCATTTTCGATTTCAGCATATTTCCCATAATGCTTTTCAACCAGATCTGGATATTCAGACATGGCAGCACTAAGGCTTCCTACAATAACACCATTATCCATTCTGGTGAGCGTTTCTCCCCGGGAAAGGTAAAAACCATTCAGGACCAAAATAGCCCTGGTATCCAGTTCTGGTATATCACAGCTAAAAATATCATCCACCTCAAAATCAATGCTTTTTGGTTTAAGAGCATGCCTTATGTCCTTATTCAGAAGCTTTTCGATGTTTACATACTTGTAATCTTCTGATTTTTTCCCTGGCAGTCTTAAACGCGAAAAAACATCAAGAGCCTTATCCCGCAATGAATTTACAAAATCCGGTGAAGATGAAAATAAGATATCCCTGTTATCCTTGTATAGATCCAGAAATATTTCATTTACATCTGCAAGTTTATAGTCGATATTCATCAGCATTCCTCCTTATACAAGATTTGCATCTTCTTTAATCCATTCATAACCTTTTTCTTCCAGCTTGAGGGCAAGTTCTTTTCCACCAGACTTAACAATTTTTCCTTTAAAAAGAACATGAACATAATCTGGTATAATATATTCCAGGAGTCTTTGATAGTGAGTGATCACGATAGTTGCGTTTTCAGGGGTTTTTAATTTATTCACTCCATTGGCAACGATCTTTAGTGCATCGATATCCAGACCCGAATCCGTTTCATCGAGTATAGCGAGTCTGGGCTCCAGAAGAGCCATTTGGAAAATTTCATTTTTCTTCTTTTCCCCACCTGAAAAACCTTCATTTACGGATCGGTTCGTAAGCTTTGATTCTATTCCCACTATACTTTTTTTCTCATGCAAAAGCTTTAAAAAATCTCCTGCTGAAAGAGGTTCCATTCCTGCATGCTTTCTTTTCTCATTAACGGCTGTACGCATAAAATTAACCATGCTTACACCTGGGATTTCCACGGGGTATTGGAAACCAAGAAACACACCTTCAAGAGCTCTCTCTTCAGGTTCCATTTCGAGAAGGTCCTTCCCCATATAATCGACTGAACCCTCGGTTACTTCAACATAATCGCGACCTGCAAGTGCTGCGGCAAGGGTGCTTTTTCCCGAGCCGTTTGGTCCCATAATGGCATGCACTTCTCCGGCTTTCACCTCAAGATTTATCCCTTTTAGGATGGGCATTTTTTCAATTTCTACTTTAAGATTCTTTATTTTTAACATTATATGATTAGTCGTTTTACGTGAATATTAGCCAACGCTTCCTTCCAGGGAAATTTGAAGAAGTTTCTGAGCTTCTACTGCAAACTCCATTGGAAGTTTATTCAATACTTCTTTTGCATAACCATTAATTATCATTCCCACAGCTGTTTCTGTATCAATTCCTCTTTGGTTGCAGTAAAAGATTTGATCTTCACCGATTTTTGAGGTTGTTGCTTCATGTTCAACTACAGACGAGCTGTTACTGGCTTCGATGTAGGGAAAGGTATGTGCACCGCATTTGTCTCCAAGGAGCAAACTATCGCACTGGGAAAAATTCCTTGAATTCGTGGCTCCCTTTAGTATTTTCACTAGTCCCCGGTAAGAATTCTGACTGGTTCCTGCGCTAATGCCCTTGGAAACGATCAGGCTCCTGCTGTTTTTCCCGATATGCATCATTTTGGTTCCTGTATCTGCTTGCTGGTGGTTGTTGGTTACAGCTACGGAATAAAATTCCCCGACTGTATTATCTCCCCTAAGTATGCAGCTCGGATATTTCCAGGTGATTGCTGAACCTGTTTCCACCTGCGTCCAGGAAATCTTGGAATTATCTCCCCTGGCAATTCCTCGTTTGGTTACAAAATTATATATCCCGCCTTTTCCATGTTTATCGCCCGGATACCAATTCTGCACAGTTGAATACTTAATTTGTGCATTATCAAGGGCCACAAGCTCAACAACGGCGGCATGAAGTTGATTTTCATCCCTTTGTGGGGCTGTGCATCCTTCGAGATAACTTACATAACTATCATCATCAGCGATCAGAAGAGTTCTTTCAAACTGCCCCGTATTCATTGCATTGATCCTGAAATATGTGGATAATTCCATGGGACAGTGAACCCCTTTTGGAATATAACAGAAAGATCCATCACTGAAGACAGCAGAGTTAAGAGTTGCGAAATAATTATCGGTATATGGAACCACAGAACCGAGATACTTTTTCACCAGATCGGGATGATTTTGAACTGCTTCACTGAAGGAGCAAAATATGATTCCCAGTTCGGCGAGCGTTTCCCTGAAGGTGGTTTTTACCGAAACACTGTCCATTACTGCGTCGACCGCTACCCCGGCAAGTGCTTTCTGCTCCTCCAGGGGGATTCCTAATTTGTTGAATGTGTCGAGCAATTCGGGATCAACATCATCTATGCTTTCCAGTTGGACTTTTTGTTTTGGGGCTGCATAATAGATAATATCCTGATAATTTATTTCTGGTAATTTAAGATGCGGCCAGTGCGGCATTTCCATCTTTTCCCAGTGACGGAAAGCTTTGAGCCTGAACTCAAGTAGCCAGTCGGGTTCATTTTTCTTTTTGGAAATAAGACGAACCACATCTTCATTAAGACCTTTTGGAATGGAATCAGTTTCTATATCTGTGTAAAAACCGTATTTATATTCGCTTTGTGTTAATTCGTTTAATATTTTGTCCTGGGCACTCATTATCCTGTTCCTCCATTTTTCCTTCTCTTATTTAGATTAAATAGAAATAGACCGCAAAGATATAAAATATCTGACAGTCTTGAATGATATTTAGCATGTTTTGATTGTATAACAGGTCCCGGAGGGGAAATGTTTGAAGCCGGGAGTTCCTTAACATTTAATTAAAATCCGAAGGGCCTGGGGGCTGAATATTCAATAAGGGAATATCGCGAATATCAAATATACCCTAAGGGTTTTTAAACCCTTAGGGTGTGATTCAATCATTACATTAAATGATATAAATAATTAAAATAAAATCAGTCATATATAATAAATACCCTATCTTTAAAAAAGTCTGTATACCCTAAGGGTCTGATCTGGGGATGAAATGACAAAATGGAAAATAAGTTGTTTTTTTTGATTTGCTTAATAAATAAATTTTTTGCCCGATGCGGTAAGCCGGCAATTCAATGCATGGGAAATACTTCCCTGCCGTTACCGAGAGGAAGATGAAAGACAATACAGTGGTACAACTTTTATTGCCTACCCGGCAGGTGCCTTAAGAATATCGGGAAGTGGTGGCGAAAATTATAATCAGGACTTTTATATTATTTTCTATACCTTCGCAAAAAAAATTGACAGACAATTTATTATGGCAAAAGAACAACAACCCACTCAACTTTCCGATGTAGGTGAATTTGGTTTGATAGAAAGACTGACAAAAGATGTCAAACTGAGACAGAAGAGTACTCTTAAAGGAATTGGAGATGATGCTGCAGTGATTGATTGTGGTAATTCCTGCCGTATCCTTACTTCCGATATATTAACAGAGGGCATTCATTTTGATTTAATGTATACTCCCTTGAAACACCTTGGTTATAAGGCAGTAATATCCAACTTGTCGGATATTTATGCAATGAATGCAATACCCACTCAGTTTATTGTATCCATTGCTATCTCCTCAAAATTTTCTGTTGAGGCGGTGGAAGAATTATATAGTGGGATACATCTGGCCTCAGAATTATACAATGTCGATCTGGTTGGGGGAGACACGGTTTCTTCTCTTACAGGACTAACCATTTCCATTACTGCTGTTGGTGAGGCAAAGAAAGAAGACATACGGTATCGTTCTGGTGCCGAAACCAACGACCTGATATGTGTTTCAGGAGATCTCGGAGCTGCTTTTCTCGGATTGCAGGTTCTGGAACGGGAAAAGGAAATTTATGAGAACGACAATTCCATACAACCCGACCTTACAGGATTTGATTATGTTCTGGAAAGACAATTAAAGCCTGAAGCCCGGAAGGATATCATTGAATGGCTCCGGAAAGAAAAAGTCAAGACTCATTCCATGATCGATATTTCTGACGGTTTATCATCAGATCTTATCCATATTTGCAAATCTTCGGGGAAAGGTTGTAATATTTATCATGATAAGATCCCTATTCATGAGGAAACCAAAGCAGCAGCTGAAAAATTCAATATGGAAGCCCTGATCCCCGCTTTACATGGAGGAGAAGACTATGAGCTACTCTTTACTATTCCTATGAGTGAATTTGATAAGGTATCTAAAGTGCAGAATATTCACATCATTGGGAATATTACCAATGAGGGAGATAAGCCTCTTATCGTGACAGATGATGGTGAAGGAGCTGAGCTTGTAGCTGAAGGTTGGGAGGGTTTCTAAATATTCCTCAGAGATGGATTATTAACACTATCTAAACCCCGTCATTAAAATAACCTCTGATAATTCCTCTTTTTGAATTACGGATAAAAAGAATAACCTCGTCTCTTTCACCTGAGGCAGGAAGGTTGGCTTCAATGAAATCCACGGCATCGGAAATATTCATATTTCTCTGGTAGATGATCCTGTAGATCTCCTGTATTTCATAGATTACTTCGTTGGTAAAATTTCGCCTCCGGAGTCCTACTGAATTAATTCCGGTGTAAGTGAGTGGCTCACGTCCTGCCAGTATGTAAGGAGGAATATCTTTGGTTACCCTGCTTCCCCCCTGGATCATTACATGGGTGCCTATTCGTACAAACTGGTGTACCAGTGTTCCGGGAGATACAATAGCATAACTGTCTACTTCAACTTCACCGGCAAGGCCGGCGTAACTACCCAGAATGCAATTGTCTTTAATAACGCTGTCATGAGCCACATGGGTGTATGACATAAGCAGGCAATTGCTTCCGATTACCGATTTTCCTCTTGCACTTGTTCCCCGATTGATGGTTGCAAATTCATGGATCTTTGTGTTATCCCCTATCTCAACGGTAGAATACTCACCCTGGAATTTTTGATCCTGCGGTTCCCCTGCAATTACAGCCCCGGCAAAGATCTTACAATTTTTACCTATCCGTGCACCATTCATAATTACTACATTGGGACCAATCCAGGTTCCATCGCCGATTACCACATCTTCTTGAATTGTAGCAAAAGATTCAATTTTTACGTCCTTACCGATTTTGGCTTTCGGATGGACATCAGAAAGGGAATTTTTCATTTGGTTTTATTCTTTTACTTTAACGATCTGTGCCATCATTTCACCTTCAATAACCAGGTTATCGCCCACATATCCTTCACCGAACATGATCGCGATACCACGTCGTATAGGTTCCAGCAATGACATCTTCATAATCAGCGTGTCGCCCGGCACAACTTTTCTCTTAAATCTGACCTTATCTATCTTCAGGAAGAAGGTAAGGTAGTTTTGCGGATCATTAACTGTATTTAAGACCAATATTCCGCCAACCTGGGCAAGTGCTTCAATCTGGAGTACGCCAGGCATGACGGGCTCACCGGGAAAGTGTCCTACGAAGAAAGGTTCATTCATGGTAATATTCTTGATTCCTATAACCTGTTTTTCATCCCGGTGAATTATCTTATCAACCAGCAAAAAGGGACTGCGGTGGGGAAGGGTATTTTGAATGCTTATAATATCGTCAACAGGTTCCTGATTGGGATCGTATTTGGGAACATCTTTTTTTGCCTTTTGCTTTTTTGCCATTTGCCTGAGAATCCTTGCAAATTCGGTATTTGCATAATGCCCCGGACGCTGGGCAATTATTTTTCCCTTGAAGGGCATTCCGATCAGTGAAAGATCACCGATAAGGTCAAGCAACTTATGTCTGGCAGGTTCATTGGGAAAATGCAGATCTATATTATTCAGAACCCCTTCAGGTTTAACTTTAATTTTTGGCTTGTTGAAAAGCTCAGCCAGCCGGTCAAGTTCTTCCTGACTAACCTTACGGTCCATAATCACTATGGCATTGTCCAGATCTCCCCCTTTGATCAGATTATGATCAGCGAGATATTCAAGCTCATGTAAAAAAACAAAGGTGCGGCAGGGTGCTACTTCATCCTTGAATTTTTTCAGATCATCAAGCGTACCATACTGATTGCCGAGAACTTTTGAATTATAATCGATAAGGACATTCATACTCATTTCTTCGTCGGGATAGGCAATGATATGGATGCCTTTCTCTTCATCATAATATTCCACTTTTTCATTTGGAGTGAAATATACTTTTTCAGCCTTCTGCTCTTTGATTCCCGCTTCAAGTATGGCCTCAACATACTTTTGTGAACTGCCGTCAAGTATAGGGGCTTCGGATCCGTTCATTTCAATAAGTATATTGTCCAGTTCCATTCCTGTACATGCCGCCAGACAATGTTCTATAGTCGATACTTTTGCATTATTTTCTTCTAATGTGGTTCCTCTCGAAGTATCGGTTACGTTTTCAGCCAAAGCCCTTATTAAGGGTTGTTCCGGAAGGTCAGTTCTTTTAAAAATGTACCCATGGTTTTCGGGAGCCGGTTTCAGGGTTATCTCTACTTCAATGCCGGAATGTAATCCTTTTCCCCGGAGACTTACAGCCCGGTTAATAGTCTTCTGCTTTTCTGTCATAACTTAAATTATAAGATCCGAATAAACCGCCGCAATATACAAAAAAACGACTAATCCTTTTTTAATAAATAACATATTCGAAAGAAACATCATTGTAAATAAGCATTTTCGGTCAAAAAGTATTTTTTGTTCGAACTATTTTAGTTTTTCTTTCAATTCTTTAATCTCTCTTTCCATTTGGTTCATTTCATTTCTCATGTCGGGTAATTTAGAAAAAAGATAGGAAGATTTCCAGAAGTTGCGGTAAGATAGTGCAGGCGAGCCCTGAATTACTTCTTTGTCCTTTATATCTTTTGAAACCCCTGTTTGACCTCCAATTTTTACCTCATTGCCAATAGTAATATGCCCTACAATACCGACCTGTGCGGCAAACATATTGTTTTTACCGATACGGGTTGAACCTGCAATTCCCGTCTGTGCTGCTATAACCGTATTTTCACCAATTTCAACATTATGGGCAATCTGGATTAAATTGTCCAGTTTAACTCCTTTATGAATGATGGTAGCCCCCATTGTTGCCCGGTCGATACAGGAATTGGCACCGATCTCTACCTGGTCCTGAAGGATCACAATGCCAATCTGTGGAATTTTTTTGTAATTATTGTCTGCTGAAGGGGCAAAACCAAATCCGTCTGCGCCTATAACCGTTCCGGAATGCAGTACACAATTTTTGCCAATCCGGCAGCCTTCGTAAATCTTCACTCCCGGATAAATAATACTATTTTCACCAATTTCTACTCCATCGCCAATATAAACCTGAGGGTAGATCTTTACATTGTTTCCAATTTTTGCCCCCTGCTCAATTACCGAATACTCACCCACATAAATATTGTTACCGAGAATTGCAGACTCATGGATGCTGGAAAGATCTCTGATGCCTGTCTTTGCAGGTTTTGACTGTTGGTAGAGTTCCAGTAGTGACGCAAATGCTTCATACGCGTTTTCTACTCGGATAATCGTAGACGGAATTGGCTTGAGTGGTTTAAAATCTTTATTTACAAGTATAATGGTTGCTTTAGAGTTATAAACATATTTTTCATATTTTGGATTTGCAAGGAATGTGAGGGATCCTTCCGATCCTTCTTCTATTTTGGAAACGGTATGAACTTCTTTCTCCGGATCTCCTTCGATGGTCCCCTTTAAAAATTCAGCGATCGTTTTTGCTGTAAATTTCATTATTATTGTTTTAGATTATATGGAACATATTTTAATCAAGTTCTTTTGGATAGGTCAGGAAATATTTCCTTACGGGAATGGAAAGAGCTTTAATATCAAAAAGATCCGAAGCTTCAGTGATTTCCTGTATATTCCCGTCCTTATTCAATATCTTAATTTTTTCATCAAATGAACTATACAAATTATTGCTCAATTCCCCGGTATGAATAAAGTAGGGTGCAAACTTATTATCTAATTTTAAACGTGTAAAAAGCTTATCCTTTAACTCTTCTGTTCTTTCTTCGTCAAAGGGCTTTTTACTTATTTCAAGCCGGAATAAATGCCGGTTGATAAAGGATTTGCATAAATAGGACAATACAGAATCTTTCACAGTTGACCATTGTTTAGCCGATGAGATTACGTCCGTATCATCCAGTTCTGCAAATAAGTTAAGGATCTTGTTCCTTGAATTACCAGTGAAATCACTTCTTTCCAATTTGGTATTCAGAAAAAAGTTCAGGGAAGGTGTGGCAAAAAGTTTCTCACCTTTTATGCTTAATTCTTTTGCACGTTTGAGCATCATCATTAACAAATTTTCAGCTGAAACTACTGTTTTATGAAGGTATACCTGCCAATACATAAGCCTTCGGGCAATCAGGAACTTTTCTATAGAATAAATTCCTTTTATATCCACCACTAATTCATCGTCTCTGACATTCAGCATTTTGATAATCCTGTCAGATCCAATTACACCTTCCGTAACTCCGGTAAAAAAGCTGTCTCTTTTCAAATAATCCAGACGATCCATGTCCAACTGTCCGGCAACCAATTGATGAAGGAATTTTTTTTGATGTTTATTGGTAAATATGTTAATAGCAAGATCGAGTTTTCCCTGATACTCTTCATTTAGTTTATGCATGAAAAGCAATGACAACTCCTCATGATTAATTCCTTCTATAATACTATTCTCAAGTGAATGAGAAAAAGGCCCATGACCAATATCGTGCAACAAAATCGCATTTATTACGGCTTCTGATTCCTCTTCGGTGATTTCATGTCCTTTAGACCGGATCACTTGAATTGCCTGGGTCATAAGATAAGCTGCTCCCAGAGCGTGCTGAAACCGAGTATGATTGGCACCAGGATAAACAAAACTGGTCATTCCCAATTGCCTTATTCTTCTAAGTCTTTGAATGTAAGAATGTTCAATCAGGTTGAAGTTGCTATCATAGGGATAACTGATGAATCCGTAAACCGGATCATTAATGATTTTACGTTTATTTGCAGCGATTTTTGACAAAAATCTGTTTTTATAAAGACATGCCAAAAATAGCTCCAATAGAGATAATTGCCAAACGGACACTTATTTTTTACCTAAAAACCTATAAATATTACGATCATCCCCAGTCAGGAATAAATACTTCTGAATCAAATATTAAAGAAGTGGGATTTATAGTTTTAAATTTTGCGAATTAAATGATTATTCGTACTTTTGCGCGCGAAAGAAGTGAAGAAATTGATCAAGGGGACAAAAGTCCCCTTATTTATTGGAGAAACATATGGACGAAAAAGCCATAAGAGAGTTTGTAGAGGAAAAGATCAGGGGAAAAGATATTTTTCTCGTGGACCTGAGTCTGAACCCGGGAAATTTAATACAGATTAATGTTGATAAACCCGGGGGGATAAGTATTGAAGAGTGTGTTAATCTGAGCCGGGAATTTAATTCTGCATTTGACCGGGAAAAGGAGGATTATGATCTTCAGGTTTCATCGCCGGGACTTGATACTCCTTTTAAAGTGAAAGAACAATTTGAGAATAATAGGAATAAGGAAGTTTTGGTCACCATGTCTGACGGAGAAAAATTTAAGGCAAAGCTATTGAATTTTGATGAGGATGAACTGAAACTTTTAGTACAGAGGAAGGTAAAAGAAGAAGGCAAAAAGAAGAAAAAGTTGATTGCAGAAGAAAAAATATTGAAACATAAGGATATTAAAGCTGTAACGGCTGTAATTTCATTTAAATAGTGATTCGAAAGAAAAAATGGAAAACTTAAATCTGACAGAAACATTTTCGGAGTTTAAGGAACTCAAAAATATTGACAGAGTTACCATGATGAGCGTACTTGAAGACGTATTCAGGTCTATGCTGATCAAAAGATACGGTTCTGATGAAAACTTTGATATTATAATTAATATTGACAAAGGAGACTTTGAGATCTGGCGAAACAGAGAAGTTGTGGAAGATGAAAACCTTGAGGATGAAAATCTGCAGATACCCCTGTCAAAAGCCAAAGAAATTGATGAGGATTATGAAGTAGGAGAAGATGTTACCGATGAGGTAAAGCTTCTTGATTTTGGGAGAAGGGCAATACTGGCGTTGCGTCAAAATCTTACAGCACGTATACTTGAGCTTGAAAAAAATAATATATATGCGAAATATAAAGACCGGATAGGTGATATTATTACCGGCGAGGTATATCAGGTCTGGAAACGAGAAATACTTGTTCTTGATGATGAAGGGAATGAACTGATTCTCCCAAAAGCAGAGCAGATCCCTTCGGATTATTTTCGTAAGGGAGATACGATCCGGGCCGTTGTAGCGAAGGTTGATATGAGAAATAATAATCCTCTAATTATTCTTTCACGTACTTCACCTATATTTCTTGAAAGGCTTTTCGAACTTGAAGTACCGGAGATATTCGACGGATTGATCATCATTAAGAAAATTGTCAGAGTACCCGGTGAAAGAGCCAAGGTTGCCGTTGAGTCTTATGATGAAAGAATTGATCCTGTTGGGGCATGTGTAGGAATGAAAGGTTCCAGGATACATGGAATTGTCAGGGAATTGAAAAACGAAAATATTGATGTGATCAACTTTACAAATAATGTTCAGTTGTTTATAACAAGATCACTGAGTCCGGCAAAGATCACCAATATCAAGATTGTTGAAGATGAAAAGCGGGCAGAGGTCTTCCTCGATCCAAAAGAAGTTTCTCTTGCTATAGGCAAGGGAGGACTGAACATTAAACTTGCCAGTCAGCTAACCGGATACGAGATTGATGTGTTCCGGGTTGCCGATGAAGAGGATGACGAAGATGTAAATCTGGACGAATTTGGCGATGAAATTGAAAACTGGGTGATTGATGAACTTAAATCGATTGGCTGCGATACAGCAAAAGCCGTTCTTGAACTTTCGAAGGAAGATCTTGTAAAACGAACCGACCTGGAAGAAGAAACCATAAACGAGGTAATTAATATTTTAAAGGCAGAATTTGAATAATTATCAATGACTTTTTTAATTTAGCAAATCTGCAATAAGGGATAAAAGAGAGTATGACAGAAAAAAAAGCTATAAGACTCAGTAAAGTTGCGAGAGAGTTGAATGTCGGGATATCTACTATCGTGGATTTCCTTCATAAGAAGGGATTTTCCATAGAAGCAAATCCTAATACCAAGCTCAATCCTGAACTTTATAGTTTACTGGTTCAAGAGTATAGCTCTGATCTGGATGTGAAAAAGAAGTCTGAGAAATTTAGTATTAAAAATCTCAGAGACAAGAAGGATAGTGTTATCATTGAAGAAGTTGATGAAACTCCTGAGGCAGATGAAACGGAAGAACTTCTGGTAAAAGACACTTCCGTATCCAAGTCGAAAATGAACCAGTTAAAGCAGGATGAGGAAGAAAAACCTGAGGAGAAAGAACCTGAGAAGAAAAAGGTAGATATAAAGGTTGTAGGTAAAGTTGACCTCGAATCCGTTAACGGGAAAAAGAAGAAAGAGGAAACTGCCGGAAAAGAAAAACCAGAGAAGAAGAAAGAAGAACCTGAACCTGAATCAGAAACCAAGTCTGAGAAAGAAGTTCTTAAAGAATCTGAAAAACCGGAGGAAAAAGAGCCGGAAACAGAAAAGAAAAAGGAAACTCCAGATCTTAAGGTACTTGGAAAGATTGATCTTGAGGGTAAAAAGAAAAAAGAAAAGAAAAAAGAAAAGCCGGCTGTTGAGAAGGCGGTAAAAGAGCAAGAGGAAATACCCGAAGAAGAGACCCCTGAAGAAACCCCTGAAATAAAGGGCGAAATCGAGGAAGAAAAACCTTCGGAAACCAAGGAGCAAGAAAAAGCTCAGGAAAAAGTCCCGGAAGCTGAGGAAAAGAAAGAGAAAGAAAAAGAGGAAAAGACAGAAGATGGCGAAATAATTACTGTTTATAAAAAACTTTCCGGACCAACAGTTGTTGGAAAAATTGATCTTCCTCAGAAAAAAGAGACAAAAAAGAAACCTGTTGCTTCATCTCGACAATCTGAAAAAACAGGAGATAAAAAGAAGAGACGCAAAAGAATAAGAAAAGACACTGAAAGAGTTGACCTGAAACAAGGGAAGCAGGATGTTGCCAAAGAACATGCTGGTGGTAAAAGAAAGAAGAAAAAGCTCCATCGTCCGGAGGTTAACGAAGAGGAAGTACAAAAGCAAATAAAAGATACCCTGGCAAAATTAACTTCCAAAGGGAAGTCCAGAGGTTCCAAATACCGGCGGGAAAAGCGTGACAGCGTTCATCAAAAATTACAAGCTGAGATCGACAGGCAGGAGGAAGATAAGAATATTCTTAAAGTTACGGAATTTGTATCTGTGAGTGAACTCGCAAATATGATGAACGTTCCGGTTAATGAAGTGATACAAACATGTATGAACCTGGGATTGTTCGTGTCTATTAATCAACGCCTGGATGCCGAAACCTTGTCTCTTGTGGCTGATGAATTCAATTATGAAGTTGAATTTGTAAGTGCCGATCTTACCGATTCTATTGATGTGGAGGAAGATACCCCGGAGAATTTGCAGCACAGATCTCCGATTGTAACCGTAATGGGCCATGTTGACCACGGTAAAACAAAATTACTGGATCACATCAGAAGTGAGAACGTTATAGCCGGTGAGGCCGGAGGAATTACCCAGCACATTGGAGCCTACAGCGTGATTCTTGAGGATGGCCGGAAAATCACTTTCCTGGATACTCCCGGCCACGAAGCTTTTACTGCTATGAGGGCCCGTGGTGCACAAATTACTGATATTGCCATTATTGTGGTGGCTGCTGACGACGGAGTAAAACCTCAGACTGTTGAAGCCATCAATCATGCTTCGGCTGCAGGGGTTCCCATTGTCTTTGCCATCAACAAGATAGATAAACCTACGGCAAATCCCGATAAGATCAAGGAAGAACTTGCAAATATGAACTATCTTGTTGAGGACTGGGGAGGAAAATACCAGAGTCAGGATATCTCTGCATTGAATGGTATTGCTATTGAAGATCTTCTTGAGAAAGTATTGCTTGAAGCCGAACTTCTGGAACTTAAATCCGATCCCGATAAAAGAGCGTCAGGAGCAGTCGTGGAATCGCAGCTTGACCGTGGCCGCGGATACATTGCAACCATTCTGGTTCAGAAGGGTACACTCCATGTCGGAGATATCATTCTTGCCGGAAGTCATTTCGGACACGTGAAGGCCATGTATAATGAACGTGGATCGCAAGTTGATGTTGCAGGTCCGGCTACACCGGTCCAGATTCTCGGACTAAACGGAGCTCCGCAGGCCGGAGACCGTTTTAATGTAATGGAAAATGACCGCGAGGCCAAGGATTATGCCAACCGCCGGGAACAATTACAACGTGAACAGGAATTACGCACACAGAAGCATATTACACTTGATGAAATAGGCAGAAGGATTGCCATTGGTAATTTCAAGGAATTGAACCTTATTGTTAAGGGTGATGTAGATGGTTCTGTTGAGGCACTAAGCGACAGTTTACTGAAGTTATCCACTGAAGAAATTCAGGTGAATATCAAGCATAAAGCGGTCGGACAAATAACAGAATCCGACATACTTCTGGCCGCTGCATCCAATGCGATCGTTATAGGTTTCCAGGTACGACCTTCACTTGCAGCCCGCAAAATAGCAGAGAAAGAGCAGATTGATATACGATTGTACTCTATAATTTATGATGCCATTGAAGAAATCAGAGCCGCAATGGAGGGTATGTTATCACCCGAAATTAAGGAGGAGATAGTTGCTACACTTGAAGTACTTGAAACATTTAAGATCACCAAAACCGGCACAATAGCAGGTTGTATGGTGAAGGAGGGAAAGATCAGGAGAGATTCGAAAGTGAGGGTAATTCGCGACGGAATCGTTGTTTATTCAGGTAATCTGGGATCTCTGAAAAGATTTAAGGATGATGCAAAGGAGGTAGTGACAGGCCTGGAATGTGGCTTGAATATCGAGAACTTTAATGATATCAAAGTCGGAGACATGATCGAAGGCTATCGTGAAGTTGAAGTTAAAAAGACCTTGTAATAAATCCATGAGATCCCTCATCGCTCGGGATCAGTTCGACTAAATGATTTTGAAAACCAAAATCATAGTCTCACTGAATTAACACTGAATGAGTATATCGGACATTATGGACAGACTCTATTTAGAACCTGCACATCCGAAGGGAAGCCCTCCCTCACCAGGCTACACCCTGTTTGACCGGAATCAACTTATGTATAAAGAGTAGCTCACCAGGGGAGGGCTTGGGTGGGGCAAACAGAGGAATGCTTTCAATTTGTAAGTAACCTAAATTAAAAAAAACCTTTTAGACACCCGACTTTATTGGCAATCACTATTTTTAGTCAGTTTAATCAGGAAAATTTATTGGATAATAGCTCTGTAATCTGCTGCTGAAAGAAGACCTTCTACATCATCCGGGTTCTCAGGTTTAATTTTTATCAGCCAGCCTTCTCCATAGGGATCTTCGTTTACGATTTCGGGAGTGTCTTCGAGCTTGGGATTTACTTCAATCACTTCTCCTGCAACAGGCATGAAAAGATCTGAAACGGTCTTAACGGCTTCTACGGTTCCGAAGGTGTCATCCGCGTCCAGGGACTCTCCTTCAGTCTCAATTTCAATAAAAACAATATCACCAAGTTCGCCGGTTGCATGTTCGGTTATGCCTATCAAAGCTTCATTACCATCAACTTTAACCCATTCATGCTCTTTTGTGTACTTAAGATTATCAGGAATGTTCATTTTTAATGATTTTTGGTTTTATAATTAACCAAAGGTACTATTTTTTCGGTTCGAAAAGGAATGCTTTTTATCATGTAAGTAACCCAAAACTAAAAAATACTTCATAGTCCCCAGCAAATAGTTTGCGATAAACAAAAAATACCTGAAGAAGTGGTAGTTGTAAATAGTCCGTCCATAAAGCCGGATGTCTGGATCATAACCGAACCCGACAATTGACGGTGAGCTCAGCGAAGCTAATGTTCGATATCAAGGCTTGCAACAGCTGCTGAGACACAAGCGGGAAAAAGCGGAGGCCGCCAGGGGCGGGGGAGCATTTTGCCGGCGAGTATAACGCAGAACCGAGTGACAACGAGCTCACGCCTGTCCGCGGTACTCCGGGAAATACCACTTAAATATGAGATCCCTCGGCTATCTCCCGAAAGCTTTCGGGACGGGATCAGTTCGA
>CAYRTD010000046.1:0-24549 GCA_964426915.1 uncultured Bacteroidaceae bacterium
TTTATTGCCGCCGGGGTTTTTCTTTTCCTCACTCCATTTGACCGGGATGAATTTTCATTTCGACTGAAAATCCGGAGCGATAGTCACCTATGCTAAAGCTCCGGTGACAGAATGCGGAGGATTTGAGGGAGAAACCTCAAATATTTCGTCAGAAATTTTGCCCTGAATTGAGCGGGTTATAAATGATAAAGTAAAGAGGATTTTTTACTTTTCTCCGGGATAACATACATTGTTAAAGCCAGGATGTTTCGATTGTTATTATTATAATTTTCCCGACAAGAACTTCCCGAATTGAAGTCAGTCAACAGAGTTGAGTGGTTCTTAGTGTTTTACTCCCATGGCAATCTTCTCAAGCATATCAGTTGTAATGGATTTTGGCCTCTCCAGGGGATAACCCAGTGCCCTGTCCCATACAATGTTCGCACAAATACCAATAGCTCTGCCTATGCCGAATAATACGGTATAAAATTCATATTCCGTTACTCCGTAATGCCACTGAATAACTCCGGATTGAGCATCCACATTCGGCCAGGGATTTTTTGCCTTACCCTGTTCTTTTAATATTGGTGGCACAACTTTGTAAAGGATATCGGTATATTTAAAAAGGGGATCATCATTAAGGTATTCTTTGGCAAAATCTCTCTGAATAGAATATCTCGGGTCAGTTTTTCTGAGAACAGCATGACCGTATCCGGGAATCACCTGACCTGAATTCAGGGTGTCCCAGACGAACTGGCGCATTTCATCCTCGGTAGGAATTTTTCCATCCATTTTTTCGTACAGATCCTGAATCCATCTGAGCACCTCCTGATTGGCCAGTCCGTGAAGAGGTCCGGCAAGTCCGTTGATCATAGCAGAAATAGAAAGATAAATATCCGATAATGAACTCGCGACCAGATGTCCGGTATGAGCACTGACATTACCACTTTCATGATCCGCATGAATAATGAAATGCATACGGGTCACATCGTCATAAGGCTTATCAATTCCCATCATGTGAGCGAAATTGCCCCCCATATCCAGGTTCGGATTGGATTGGATACGTTTTCCTTCTTTGTATAGTTTACGATAAATATAAGCACCGATTTCAGGAAGTTTCGCGAGTAAATTGAGTGCATCTTCATAGGTTGGATCCCAGTAGTCCAACTTATTGAGTCCTGCATGATATTTCTTGGTGAAAAAGGATTCCCGTGCCATTGTAAGTATTGCCGTACTGAATATTGACATTGGATGACTGCAGCAGGGGAATGAGTCAATAACTTCGTAGACATAACGCGGGAGTATCCTGCGCTTGGACATCTCATCGGCAACATCTGCAGCGTCTTTCTCATCCGGGAGGTCACCGGTTAAAAGAAGATAAATCAAACCTTCAACATATGGCATATTCCGTCCCTGGGGTTTTGGTAATTTTTCAAAAACCTGGGGTAAAGTATAGCCTCGGTAACGAATGCCTTCTTTAGGATCGAGATAGGAAATATCTGTTACCAAAGATTTTAAGCCCCGCATACCTCCTATAATTTGTGATATCGTTACCTGATCAACTACTGTATCTCCGTATTCCTTCACGAGTTTCTCAGTTCTGGGTCTCCAGCCCTGTATCTTATCATGAAGCTTCTGTTTTAAATTGGACATGGATTATTTTTTTGAATTTTTGTTATCAACAGTGATTCATAAATATAGTAAAAATTCACGTATTAACACATCCTATGATTATATTTAATTCTACTTTGACACATTAAAAAATCTTCCTGTTTTTTCCCCTTAATCCCTAAAGGGAACAGGAAGATTTTTATCCTTTCACCCTTTAGGGCCGGGGAAAAAGGAAAAAAATTTCGTTAAAGTCTGAATCTGTCAAAGTAGAATTAATAAATGTCAAAAAAAACATTTATATGTAAAAAGCGTGAAAAGCGGTTAAAAAGACAGTAAATCATCGCCGAAAAAATGGCGTTGCCCTGGGCTGGTATAAGCTGGCCTTTCCTTGCTCCGCTGAGTCCTTCGCCATGCGCCTACGCTGTAGCTTCAGCGCAAGCGTAAGGCTTCGGCCGCCGGTGAAAGCTTCGCAAAGGCGAGCAGGCCGGAATTGCATAACCGGGATTGCAATACGTCAATGTTTGGATTGCTCAATTTTTTTAGACTTGTGTATAAAGAGTAGCCCCAGGAGGGAGGGGAATGTGTGATTTGCTTATTATCTGCTTTATTGATTTTATATCGGCTGTTACATTCTTTATGCGCTATAGCAAGTCCCGAGAAATGTTATTTAGATAGTTGAATCAAAACCCCTCCCTCCTGGGTTAGGGAGGGAGGGGTGGGGCAGAAAGGAGGAATGCTTTCAGATTGTAAGTCCTTACATGTAAGACAGCCTTATTTATTAACTATTCATTTAATGAATAAATATTCCGGAAGAAAACATAAGATTATTTTTCGTAACCATATATAGCCACATTACCGAGTTCTTCTTCGATTCTAAGAAGCTGGTTATATTTTGCCATACGGTCGGAACGGCTGAGTGATCCGGTTTTAATCTGGCCTGAATTTGTTGCCACAGCGATATCTGCAATTGTAGCATCTTCGGTTTCCCCTGACCTGTGAGATGTAACTGTAGTAAATCCTGCACGGTGAGCCATTTCTATGGCATCAAGTGTTTCTGTAAGGGTTCCGATCTGATTAACTTTTATGAGGATAGAATTTGCACTACCCTGTTCAATTCCTTTTTTGAGGAATTCTACGTTGGTAACAAACAAGTCATCACCGACGATCTGACATCTATCTCCAATCATATCGGTTAGAATTTTCCATCCCTCCCAGTCTCCTTCATCCATTCCGTCTTCAATAGAATCGATGGGATACTTGGAGATAAGCTCAGCCAGGTATTCAGCTTGCTGAGTAGCATTTCTTTTTGCTCCATTCTCACCTTCAAACTTGGTATAATCGTAAACACCATCGTTGTAAAATTCAGATGCGGCACAATCCAATGCTATAGCTACTTCTCCGCCTTCCGACTTTCTTCCGGGTTTATAACCGGCAGCTTCAATGGCCTTAATTATTGAATCGAGGGCATCTTCGGTTCCATCGAGACTGGGAGCAAATCCACCTTCGTCACCAACAGCGGTACTTAAATTACGGTCTTTGAGAACTTTTTTGAGAGCATGGAAAATTTCGGCACCCATTTGTAAGCCTTCGCTGAAGGTTTTAGCTCCGACAGGGCGTACCATAAATTCCTGGAATGCTATGGGAGCATCGGAATGAGATCCGCCATTAATGATATTCATCATGGGGACAGGGAGGGTTTTTGCATTAACGCCACCAATATATTTGTAGAGTGGCAGATCATGATAAGCGGCGGCAGCTTTTGCAACAGCCAAAGAAACTCCAAGCATAGCGTTTGCACCAAGTTCGCTTTTCGTTTTGGTTCCGTCGAGTTCCAGCATTTTTTTATCGATGGCAACCTGATCAAAGGCGCTCATCCCCAGAATTTCCTTTGCAATAAGGTTATTGACTTTATCAACGGCTTTAAGAACACCTTTACCAAGGTAACGGTTCTTATCACCATCGCGAAGTTCCAGAGCTTCGTTTTCTCCGGTTGAAGCGCCGGAGGGAACAGCAGCTCTCCCCATATCGCCGGTAGAAAGAATAACTTCAACTTCAATAGTTGGATTTCCGCGTGAATCCAGTATTTCGCGTGCATGTACGTCAACAATTTGTCCCATAATAATGATTTTATAAATGAATGAATAATATGTAATAAAAAAAGGGATAAAGTCAAGAAAAGCTTTATCCCCTACAAATTTAAAAGAAAGACATTAAATTATCCTTAAGATTCTTTTTTATCTTCTTCTTTATCGTCCTTTTTAGCTTCTTCTTCAGGTTTTTCTTCTGTAGCTTCTGCTTTTGGTTCTTTTTCAGAGGATTCCGGAATTTCGGTTTTCACCTCTTCAGATTCTTCCTTTTCCTTTTTAGCTTCTTTTTCCGGAGTTGCCTGGTTTTTCGGCTCTTCAGATTCCTGTTCTAAGTTTTCAACAGTTTCTGTCTCAGCTTCAGCCTCTGCCTTAACTTCACTGGTATCTCCTTCAGCCGTAGAAGAGTCTGCTTTAGCTTCGGTAGCATGTTCAGCTCCAACATCAGCCTCTGCTTTCTTCTTCGATCCGCCGCCTCTTCTTCTGCGACGTGTACCACCTGTTTCTTTAGTTTCTGTGATCAGGTTAGGATTAAAGTCAACCAGTTCGATCATAGCCATCTCTGCATTGTCGCCAAGACGGTTCTGGTCAAGTTTCAGTATTCGGGTATAACCTCCCGCTCTTTCCATAACCTTTGGCGATACCTCACGGAAAAGTTCTGAAACAGCGTCTTTATCTTGTAAATAGCTAAATACAACCCTTCTTGAATGCGTGGTATCGTCCTTGGATTTTGTGATCAAAGGTTCAATATAACCACGGAGCGCTTTTGCTTTTGCTGTAGTGGTTGTGATCCTCTTTTCCTTAATAAGTGATGCCGCCATGTTTGCGAGCATAGCCTTCCTGTGAGGGGCTTTTCTGCTTAAATGATTGAAACCTTTCCTGTGTCTCATTTTTCCTTATTCCTTGTCTAATTTATATTTCGTAATATCCATACCGAAATTCAGGTTCATCGTTGTTAGTAATTCTTCAAGCTCAGTGAGTGATTTTTTACCAAAATTTCTGAATTTCAGAAGATCATTTTTATTAAATTTCACCAGATCTCCCAGCGTATCAACCTCTGCAGCCTTGAGACAATTCAGTGCACGGACTGAAAGATCAAGATCAACGAGTTTTGTTTTAAGTAACTGGCGCATATGCAGGACTTCCTCATCAAATTCTTCATTTGCAAATTTTTCGTCTGAATTGAGTGTAATCTTTTCATCGGAAAATAACATGAAGTGATAAATAAGGATCTTTGCTGCTTCTTTTAAGGCCTCTTTTGGGTGAACAGAACCATCAGTTTCAATATCGAGGATCAGTTTTTCATAATCGGTCTTTTGCTCGACACGATAATTTTCAACTGAATACTTCACATTCTTTATAGGAGTGTGTATAGCATCAACAGAAATAAGACCAAATTCAGGATCCAGGGGCTTGTTTTCATCAGCAGGAACATAACCTCTACCTTTATTGATGGAAAATTCGACCTGAAGTTTCACATCCGGTTCCATTCTGCATATAACAAGATCAGGATTCAAAACTTTAAATCCACTCAAAAATTTTTGCAGGTCACCAGCTTTAAATTCTTCCTGTCCGGAAATGGTAACCATAATTTTCTCATCATTTATATCCTCAATCTGCTTCTTAAAACGGATCTGCTTAAGGTTAAGGATAATTTGAGTCAGATCTTCAATTACACCTGTAATTGTAGAAAACTCATGCTCCACCCCTTCAATTTTTATATTGGTTATAGCATACCCTTCCAGAGAAGAAAGTAATATTCTTCTAAGGGCATTTCCGACAGTGATGCCATAACCAGGTTCAAGGGGACGAAACTCGAATTTACCAGCATGGTCATCGGCTTCGAGCATAATAACCTTATCCGGTTTTTGGAAAGCTAAAATTGCCATAAATTGTTAATTATTTTATTTTGAATATAATTCTACGATTAACTGTTCCTTGATTGTTTCAGGAATTTCCCCTCTTTCAGGAACATTCAGAAATTTACCTGCCATTTGTGAACCATCCCACTCAAGCCATGCATAAGCGCCTGTGCGGTGTGATTCAAGAGATTCTGTGATGGCAGGAAGAGACTTTGATCTTTCCCTTATTCCTACAATATCTCCTGCTTTGAGGCTATAGGAAGGAATATTGACCACATCTCCGTTCACGGTGATATGTCTGTGTGAAACCAGCTGACGTGCACCTGATCTTGTGGGTGCTATCCCAAGACGGTAAACAACATTATCAAGTCTTGCTTCAAGAAGTTGCAGCAAAGCCTCACCGGTTACACCTTTACTTGCTGATGCCTGAACAAACATTTTACGGAACTGCTTTTCAAGTACACCATAGGTGTATTTGGCTTTTTGTTTCTCCTGCAATTGCAGTCCATATTCAGAAGTTTTCCTTCTTCTTTTATTACCTCCGTGCTGTCCGGGAGGGTAATTTTTCTTCTCAAATGCTCTGTCAGTCCCAAAAATGGGCTCGCCAAATTTTCTGGCAATTTTTGTTCTTGGTCCTCTATATCTCGCCATTTATATAATTGTTTTCAATTTAATATTAAACCCTTCTTCTCTTTGCCGGACGGCATCCGTTATGTGGCAAAGGTGTTACATCTACAATTTCTGTAACCTCAATACCCTGCGAACTGATGGTCCTTATAGCTGATTCTCTCCCTGAGCCTGGTCCTTTTACAAAAACCTTAACTTTCCTCAGTCCGGAATCGAATGCAATTTTCGCACAATCCTGAGCGGCCATCTGCGCGGCGTAGGGTGTATTCTTCTTAGACCCTCTGAAACCCATTTTTCCGGATGATGCCCATGAAATAACCTGACCGCTGTTATTGGTCATTGAAATGATAATATTGTTGAACGAAGCATGTATATGTGCCTGTCCTGTTGGTTCAACATTAACAACTTTTTTCTTTGACGATCCTGTCTTTTTTGCCATCTTAAAAAATCTTATTTAGTTGCTTTCTTTTTATTTGCCACAGTCTTTTTTCTACCCTTTCGTGTCCTGGCATTGTTCTTCGTACTTTGTCCTCTCACAGGAAGTCCAATACGATGCCGTATCCCCCTGTAGGAACCAATATCCATAAGACGTTTGATATTCATTTGAACAGATGAACGGAGTTCACCTTCCACTTTGAATTCTTCGTTAACGATTTTACGGATCACCGATATCTGGTCATCGGTCCAGTCACTTACCTTTATATTAGGGTCTACACCAGATCTCTCAAGAATTTTCCTGGCAGAACTGTTACCAATTCCATAAATGTAGGTTAATCCTACTTGTCCTCTTTTGTTTTTTGGCAGATCAACGCCAACGATTCTAGCCATAATTATATCTAAAATTTAATATTTTTAATATTATCCCTGACGCTGTTTAAACTTCGGATTCTTTTTGTTGATCACATACAAGCGTCCTTTTCTTCTTACGATCTTGCAGTCTGCACTGCGTTTTTTAACAGATGCTCTAACTTTCATTTTTCTAATTATTTATATCTGAACGAAATTCTTCCTTTTGTCAAATCATATGGTGACATTTCAACCTTTACCCTGTCGCCGGGAAGCAGTTTAATATAGTGCATTCTCATTTTCCCGGAGATATGTGCTGTAATAACATGTCCGTTTTCGAGTTCGACACGAAACATAGCATTCGATAATGCTTCTGTAATCACTCCATCCTGTTCAATTGAAGGTTGTTTAGCCATACTATTTTTGGTTTAAAACTTCTTCTATATATTCAAAGGTTGACAAAACATCAGCTTTTCCATCATCGATGGCTACTGCCAGTTCAAAATGCGCAGATGCCTTTTTGTCAGTTGTCCTAATTGTCCACCCGTCTGATTCCTGAACAATGTGCCTTTTCCCCATATTGATCATAGGTTCAATACAAATGACCAATCCTTTTTTCAACTTCACCCCGGTACCTCTTCTTCCGTAGTTGGGCACTTCCGGTTCTTCGTGTAAATTTTTCCCCAGGCCGTGTCCAACAAGCTCTCTAACCACTCCGTAGCCGTGCTTCTCACAATAATTTTGAATGGCAAAGCCAATATCTCCGGTTCTCTTACCTGCTACCGCATTCCCAACGCCCAGATAAAGGGCTTCGTGTGTTACTCGCAAAAGATCTCTTTTTTCCCTGCTTACTTCACCCACGGCATAACTGTAAGCGGAATCACCCACAAATCCATCAAGAACCACGCCACAATCGACTGAAAGGATATCCCCTTCCTTCAAAACATATCCTGAAGGAATTCCATGAACCACCTGAGAATTAACAGAAGTACAAATAGATTTCGGGAAACCGTTATAACCAAGAAAAGCCGGTACTGCGTTATGATCTCTTATGAATTCATCGGCTATTCTGTCAATTTCTTCAGTTGTTATTCCTGGCCTTACGACCTTTGCGATCTCACCCAGTGTTTTGGATACCAACTGATTACTGGCCCTCAATTTCTCTATTTCATCTACTGTTTTATAATATATCATCAAAGAACTATTGCTGTATTCTGATTATATTGCTGCCGCACCTCCGGCACGGCCCTTAATCCTTCCTGATTTCATCAGCCCGTCATAATGTCGCATAAGCAGGTGACTTTCAATTTGCTGTAAAGTATCCAGAACAACACCAACAAGGATAAGCAAAGATGTTCCTCCGTAAAACTGGGCAAACTGGTTATTCACACCTGCAATCATGGCGAAGGCGGGCAGAATGGCAATCAGGGCCAAAAAGATCGATCCGGGCAGTGTTATTCTCGACATAATTGTATCAAGGAATTCAACTGTTTTTCTTCCGGGTTTTACACCAGGGATAAATCCACCGTTCTTTTTCATATCTTCAGCCATCTGTACCGGATTAATGGTAATAGCCGTATAGAAATAAGTAAAAAGAATTATAAGCACCGCCAGGGTAAAATTGTACCAGAAACCCTGTATATTCGCAAATGCTGCGGCAAAACCTGATAATGATTCGGAATTCGCAAATCCTGCAATTGTAATGGGGATAACCACAAGGGCCTGTGCAAATATAATAGGCATAACACCGGCTGCATTCACTTTAAGGGGAATGTACTGCCTTACTCCGCCATATTGTTTATTTCCCACTATTCTTTTTGCATACTGCACGGGGATTCTCCTGGTTCCCTGAACCAGAAGGATAGTTCCCATAAATACAAAGAAAAGGACGACAATTTCAAGGAGGAAAGTTACCATTCCACCTGTTTCGAGGCGGCTGCTGAATTCTGCCATTGTTGCAAACGGCAACTGTGCAATTATTCCGATCATGATGATCAGAGAAATACCGTTCCCAATTCCCTTATCCGTAATCCTTTCTCCCAGCCACATAACAAACATAGTACCTGCAGCAAGAATTATTATTGCAGCAACCGATGAAAATCCGGGATGAAAAGCCTCCGGAGCCTGATTTGTCAGGTTTGCAATATAACCCGGGCCCTGTAAAAAGAGGATTGCAAGAGTAAGATAGCGGGTGATCTGGTTCATTTTCCTTCTTCCACTTTCACCTTCACGCTGAAGTTTTTGAAAATAAGGAACAGCAATTCCGAGAAGCTGTATAATAATAGATGCCGAGATATAGGGCATAATTCCCAATGCAAAAACAGAGGCATTGGAAAAAGCACCCCCACTGAACATATCCAGCAAACTCATCACTCCACCTTCGGTTTGATTTTTAAGACCTTCAAGCGCAGTCGGATCAATACCCGGGAGTACCACTTTTGTACCCAAACGGTATATCAGCAGTATTCCAAGTGTATAAAGGATCCGTGACCGGAGGTCTTCGATCTTATAAATATTTTTTAACGTTTCAATAAAGGATCTCATCAGTTTTTCCTGTTTTGACCGGGTTAGCTAATAACTTCTGTTGTTCCCTGCGCAGCTTCAATTGCTTCTTTCGCTTTCGCTGAAAAAGCATGAGCTTTAACATTAATCTTTTTTTCAATAGTTCCGTTACCAAGAATCTTCACAAGATCAGCTTTACCGACGAGTCCAGCATTTCTTAGCACATCCACATCAATATCACTAATATTCCTGCCATCTGCCAATGCCTGCAGGGTGCTTATATTAATTGCCTTATATTCTTTCCGGTTAATATTTTTAAATCCGAATTTCGGCACACGGCGCTGAAGGGGCATCTGACCACCTTCAAAACCAATCTTACGGGAATAGCCGGACCTGGATTTTTGTCCTTTATGTCCACGTGAAGCGGTATCGCCTGTACCGGAACCTTCACCCCGTCCGAGCCTTTTTTTGCCTTTCTTCGATCCTTTTGCCGGTTTTAAATTACTTAAATCCATTTCTTAAAGAATAATTATTTTATTTATACTTCTTCAACATTCAGCAGGTGAGACATCTTGTTAACCATCCCTTTAATCTGAGGGGTAGCTTCAACTACAACACTGCTGTTAAGTTTCTTTAGTCCCAGAGCTTCAAGAGTTTTCTTTTGCCGTTGGGTGCTTCCGATTTTACTCCTTACCTGTGTAATTTTAATCTTGGTCATTATTACTTTGGTTTAACCATTAAACACTTTATCTACGCTCACGCCACGCTGACCGGCTACGGTAGCCGGGTCTCTCAGCTCAAGAAGAGCTTTGAATGTAGCTTTCACCAAATTATGCGGGTTAGATGATCCTTTTGATTTTGCAAGAACATCTGTTACGCCTACACTCTCGAGAACAGCACGCATAGCACCTCCTGCTTTTACACCGGTACCACTGGAAGCCGGTTTAATAAAAACAGAAGCTCCGCCGAATTTCGACAGTTGTTCGTGGGGTATTGTTCCATTAAAAACAGGTACACGAATTAGATTTTTCTTGGCATCCTCGACACCTTTGGCTATTGCGGTAGTCACTTCATTGGCCTTACCAAGACCTGAACCTACGATACCGTCTTCATTCCCAACAACAACAATCGCTGAAAAACTGAAGGTCCTACCTCCCTTTGTAACTTTTGTTACTCGCTGGATGCTCACCAGTCGGTCTTTTAACTCAAGATCGGTTGTTTTTACTTTCCTGATACTTGTTGACATAATTTCCTATTAAAATTTAAGTCCGTTTTCCCTGGCAGCTTCAGCTAAACTTTTAATTCTGCCATGATATAAATAACCATTTCTGTCGAATACAACTTTTTCTATTCCTTTTTCACGAGCCTTTTCAGCTATGCTTTTTCCCACCATTTTGGCCTGTTCAATCTTATTCATCTTTTCCTCACCTGCAAGGTCTTTCTCGGTCGATCCGGCTGAAACCAGGGTAACACCGGTGGTATCATCAATCAGTTGAACATAGATCTGTTTATTGCTCCTGAAAACATTCATTCTTGGAATGTCTTTAGTTCCAGATAATTTACTGCGGACCCTTCCTTTAATCTTGATCCTTCTTTGCTGCTTCGTTAAAGCCATTTCGTTAATTCTTTAAACTAATTATACACTTGCAGATTTTCCGGCTTTTCTTCTAAGTTCTTCACCAACAAACTTAATCCCTTTACCTTTATAAGGCTCCGGTGGTCTGAAAGATCTTATTTTTGCCGCTACCTGACCGATAAGCTGTTTGTCGGCACTTTGAAGGGTGATCACAGGATTGCTCCTGCGTTCGGTTACTGCGCTTACCTTTATCTCCCCGGGAAGCATAATATGAATATCATGCGAGTAACCGAGGCTCAACTCGAGGATTTGTCCTTTTGCTTCAGCCCTGTAACCTACACCAACCAGTTCCTGTTTTATCTCATAACCATCAGAAACACCCTTTACCATATTAAATATAAGAGAACGGTAAAGACCATGCATAGACTTGTGTCTTTTCTGTTCTGTAGGCCTGCTAACTACAGCCTGGTTATCTTCAACCTTAACAGTAAGGTCGGGATGTACCTTTTGTTCAAGCTCACCCTTAGGTCCCTTCACCTTGACGATATTATCGTCGGTGACTTCTATACTTACTCCCTGCGGGATATCGATAGGTAAAATTCCAATCCTTGACATTTTTTTAAAACTTTTTAATATACGTAACATAAAACCTCGCCACCCACATTATTTGTCCGGGCTTCTTTATCGGTCATTACACCTCTTGAGGTTGAAATTATTGCAACTCCAAGTCCGTTCAATACCCTGGGAATATCTTTACCTGCAGAGTATTTACGCAAACCCGGGCGACTTGCTCTTTCAATTCCTTTTATGGCTGATATTTTTGTTTCCGGATGATACTTCAGGGCTATTTTAATAGTTCCCTGGGGTCCTTCTTCCAGGAATTTATAATTCAGGATATAACCTTTCTCGAAAAGAAGTCTTGTTATATCTTTTTTCAGGTTGGAAGCAGGAATATCAACCACCCTGTGTTTGGCCAT
The DNA here is from genome assembly GCA_964426915.1 of uncultured Bacteroidaceae bacterium. GTDB lineage: Bacteria > Bacteroidota > Bacteroidia > Bacteroidales > CAYRTD01. The sequence continues at coordinate 12,005 of CAYRTD010000046.1, forward strand.
CACTGCATTTCTGATTCTTGTCAAGTAATCTGCAATAGGATCTGTCATCTCTTTTATAATTTAATCTTCTTTATTTACCAACTAGCTTTTTTAACTCCCGGGATCAAACCAGCTGAAGCCATTTCTCTGAAAGTAATCCTGCTCAACCCAAACTGCCTCATATAACCTTTGGGTCTGCCTGTCAGTTTACAGCGATTGTGCATTCTGATCGGGTTAGAATTTTTTGGTAAGCGGCTGAGCCCGACATAATCACCTTCAGCTTTAAGTTTAGCCCGTTTATCTGCATATTTCGCGACAAGTTTAGCACGCTTTACTTCCCGAGCTTTCATTGATTCTTTAGCCATATCGGAATATTTTATTTTTTAAATGGTAATCCAAATTCTTTTAATAATGCAAAGGCCTCTTCATCTGTTTTCGCTGTAGTAACGAAAGTTATTTCCAGGCCCATTATCTTGCTGATCTTATCTATATCAATTTCAGGGAATATGATCTGTTCAGGTACTCCCAGAGTATAATTACCTCTTCCGTCAAACCTGGAACCGATACCGTTGAAATCACGGATCCTCGGAAGAGCAACATTGATGAGTCTCTCAAGAAATTCATACATTCTTTCACGGCGCAGTGTAACTTTTGTCCCAATAGGCATTCCTCTTCTTAATTTGAAATTGGAAACATCCTTGGTGGATACTGTCTGTACGGCTTGCTGCCCGGCGATAATTGACAGTTCTTCCTGTGCAATGTCGACCAGTTTTTTATCTGCAACGGCATCTCCAACACCTTCGTTCAACACGATCTTTACAAGACGCGGAACTTCCATAACACTTTTGTAGTTGAATTTGCTGGTAAGTGATCCTATGATCTCTTCCTTATACTTTGTTGCTAGGTTAGGAATATAGTCCATTACTTAATCTCCTCTCCTGATTTTTTTGAATACCTTACTAATTTATTATTATCATTTCTCTTTCTTCCAACCCGGGTTGGTTCACCTGAAGACGGATCTACCAGATTGAGATTGGAAATGTGAACAGCTGCTTCTTTTTTTGTGATACCGCCCTGTGGATTTTCGTTGGATGGTTTGGTATGTTTTGATACCATGTTTACACCTTCCACGATCGCTCTTCTGTCCTTACGGATAACCTCGAGCACTCTTCCCTGCTGTCCTTTATATTCTCCGGTGTTTACGTAAACCAGATCACCTTTTTTTATATGTAACTTACTTTGCATCTGAATCTGAATTTTTATCAATTTTTACAATACCTCAGGGGCCAGTGAAACAATTTTCATATACTTATCACGAAGCTCCCTGGCTACAGGACCGAAAATACGGGTCCCCCGCATTTCATCAAGATTATTAAGGAGAACAACTGCATTATCATCGAAGCGTATATATGAACCATCTACGCGACGCACTTCTTTTTTTGTCCGCACAACAATAGCCTTACTAACTGTTCCTTTTTTAACCTCACCGGCAGGAACTGCCGACTTCACGGTCACAACTAATTTATCGCCTATAGAGGCGTAGCGCTTTCGTGTTCCGCCGAGTACACGGACACAAAGAACTTCTTTTGCGCCGCTGTTATCGGCTACTGATAATCTGCTTTCTTGCTGTATCATGATTACTTAGCTCTTTCAATAATTTCTACTAATCGCCAGTTTTTGTTTTTGCTCAATGGTCTGGTTTCCATTATCTTTACGGTATCCCCGATATTGCAATCGTTTTTCTCATCGTGCGCCATGAGTTTTGAAGTCTTGTTCACGAACTTCCCGTAAATGGGGTGTTTTTGTTTTGTCTTCACCACGATGGTAATGGATTTATCCATTTTATCGCTGACAACAACACCTACACGCTCTCTGCGTAAATTTCTTTTAGTCTCCATTTGAATATATTAGCTTTTCTTTTGTTCGCTTTCGTCTAATTCTCTTTTTCTTAACTCAGTCATAAGTCTTGCGATATCGCTTTTCAGATCCCTTAGCTTGATGGGATTGTCAAGCGGTGAAACCGCATGATTCAGACGCATGCGCACCAGGTTTTCCTTTTCTGTGTCGATCCGTTCAAGGAGTTCCTTGGTTGACAATTCTCTTACTTCAGAATTTTTCATTCCCGTCCGGTTTATTTAGTTATTATAATCATAATCATGTCTGACAATGAATCTGGTTTTTACGGGTAGTTTTTGAGCACCCAGTCTCATAGCTTCCATGGCAACTTCATAAGGCACACCTTCTGTTTCAATCAGCACTCTTCCAGGGGTAACGGGGGCCACAAAACCTTCGGGAGCTCCTTTACCTTTACCCATTCGTACTTCGGCAGGTTTTTTTGTAATAGGCTTATCGGGAAAAATACGGATCCACAGCTGACCTTCTCTTTTCATGTGCCTGGTTACTGCCTGTCGTGCAGCTTCAATCTGTCGACCCGTGATCCATGCACTTTCTAATGTCTTGATCCCAAAGGAACCGAAAGCTAATTGATTACCTCTTTGGGCATTACCTTTCATGCGTCCCTTTTGCTGCCTTCTGAATTTGGTCTTTTTTGGTTGTAACATTTTCTATGTCAATTACAGTATTTCTATTTCCTTTTCTTTCTGAACCCACTTTTAGGCTTTACATTTTTCGCTGCGATATTGGGAGAAAGATCCCGTTTTCCAAAAACTTCTCCGTTACATATCCATACCTTAATACCTATGGCTCCCACTTTTGTATTTGCTTCACATAAAGCATAATCGATATCAGCTCTAAGGGTATGAAGAGGAATTCTACCTTCTTTGTATGCTTCAGAGCGAGCCATTTCTGCTCCACCCAGTCGTCCTGAAATAAGAACTTTTATACCTTCCGCACCCATTCTCATGGTCGATGCAATTGCCATTTTAATGGCCCTCCGGTAAGAAATTTTCCCTTCCACCTGGCGTGCTATATTATTTGCTACGATGGTTGCATCCAGTTCAGGTCTTTTAACTTCATAAATATTTATCTGAACTTCTTTATTGGTGATGTTCTTCAATTCTTCCTTCAGTTTGTCGACTTCCTGGCCGCCTTTTCCGATTATGATACCGGGTCTGGCAGTATTAACCGTAACCGTTATAAGTTTCAATGTACGTTCAATAACGATCTTTGAAATGCTGGCTTTGGCCAAACGGGCATTGAGGTATTCACGGATCCTGGCATCTTCAACAAGCTTGGTTGAATAATCTCTACCACCATACCAGTTGGAATCCCAACCTTTAATAATACCTAAGCGATTTGATATCGGATTAACTTTTTGTCCCATTTATTCGTTATTTGTTTCTGTTTCAACAAAATTCATGCTGTCAAGTACTATCGTAACATGATTGGATCTTTTTCTGATCCTGTGAGCTCTACCCTGGGGAGCAGGACGAAGTCTCTTCAACATTCTAGCCTGATCCACGAAGATCTCTTTGACATACAGATTACTTTCCTCAATCCTTACCCCTTCGTTTTTATTCTGCCAGTTAGCTATGGCAGATAGCAGAAGCTTTTCCAATCTCTTTGAGGCTTCTTTTTCGTTGTACTTAAGTACATCAAGCGCCCGGTTAACCTCCATTCCACGGACCAGGTCAGCAACGAGCCTCATTTTACGCGGAGAGGTAGGGCAGTTACGCAATACTGCAAAAGCTTTATTTTTCCTTTCCTCTTTTAGTTGCTCGGCTCTATTTCTTTTTCTTGCACCCATTGTAAATGTATAAGTATTTTAATTATTTCTGTTTACCACCATGGCCTCTGAACTGGCGGGTAGGAGCAAATTCTCCTAATTTATGCCCGACCATATTTTCAGTGATATAAACAGGGATAAATTTATTTCCGTTATGTACTGCAACAGTATGTCCTACAAAGTCGGGAGAGATCAGTGATCTTCTCGACCAGGTCTTGATGACCTGTTTCTTACCGGAATCATTCATTTCTGTAATGCGTTTTTCCAGCTTATAATCAATAAATGGACCTTTTTTCAGTGACCGGCTCATATCTTATCTATTTATTTTTTTTCTTTTTTCTTCTTTCTACAATGAATTTATTGGACAGGTTCTTCTTCTTGCGTGTCATATAACCTTTTGCAGGTATACCGTTTCTGGACCTTGGATGACCTCCTGATGCACGGCCTTCTCCTCCACCCATTGGGTGATCCACAGGATTCATTACAACACCTCTCACTCTTGGCCTTCTGCCCAACCAGCGTGATCTGCCGGCTTTTCCGGATTTTATCAAGCCATGATCGGCATTTGAAACGCTTCCAACAGTTGCACGACAGGTAGTTAAAACCATTCTGATCTCACCGGATGGAAGTTTAAGAATGGCATATTTGCCATCCCTGGAAGTAAGCTGTGCATAAGAACCGGCGCTTCTTACCATCATACCACCCTTTCCCGGTTTCATTTCAACATTATGTACAACGGTTCCCAGGGGAATTTTACCCAGTGGTAATGAATTGCCAAGATCAGGGGCCACTTCATTCCCGGAAATCACGGTATCTCCGGTTTTTAGTCCATGCGGAGCAAGAATATACCGCTTTTCTCCGTCCTGGTACACTACCAGTGCAATTCTGGCTGACCTATTAGGATCATATTCAATGGTTTTGACCGCCGCGGTCATATTATCTTTATCACGCTTAAAATCAATAACCCGGTATTTTCTTTTATGACCGCCACCCATGTATCTCATGGTCATTTTTCCTGTATTATTACGACCGCCACTTTTCTTCAAAGATTTAAGCAAAGATTTCTCCGGTGTCGAAGAGGTTATCTCTTCATAGGTGGAGCCATACTTAAACCTTTGACCTGGTGTTACAGGTTTTAATTTTTTTACTGCCATGTTATTTAAATATTGCTATAAAAATCAATAGTTTCACCTTCTGCAACAGTTACTATTGCCCTTTTGGTAGTAGGTTTCTTCCCGGCTATTACACCGCTTTTGGTATAACGGGTTTGTTTTTTCCCACCATAAATCATTGTATTCACAGATACCACGGAAACATCGTATAATTCCTCAACCGCTTTCTTGATCTGCAGTTTGTTTGCATTTTTATGAACAAGAAATCCGTAACGATTCATTTCCTCACCCTGTTCGGTGAATTTTTCTGTGATTATTGGTTTGATCAAAACTTCCATGACCTTAATCTTCCTTAGTTATTTGTTAGCTCTGATTGCAAAACGTCAAGAGAACTCTCTACGAACAATAAAGCTGTCGCGTTCATAATCTCGTATGTATTTAATTCTGAGAGTGTTACAACCTTGGAGTTCTGTAAATTTCGCGAGGACAAATATAAATTATTATTTCTTTCTTTTAAAATGAAAAGAGACTTTTTATTGTCAACTTTCAAATTTTTCTGAATATCAACAAATTCACTGGTTTTCGGAGCATCGAAAGAAAAATCCTCGATAACCACAATCTGCTGATTTTTAGCCTTATACGCCAGAGCTGAAGCTCGTGCAAGGCGTTTTACCTTTTTGTTAAGCTTAAAACCGTAATCCCTTGGCCTGGGACCGAAAGTCCGGCCACCGCCACGAAAAATAGGGTTTTTAATATCTCCGAAACGAGCTGTACCGGTACCTTTTTGTCTTTTGATCTTTTTGGTACTGCCTTTTATTTCAGCTCTTTCTTTGGTTTTGTGTGTACCTTGTCTTTTATTGGCGAGATATTGTTTCACATCAAGGTAAATAGCATGATCATTCGGTTCGATACCGAAAATATCATTCTCAAGCTTTACCTTTTTATCCGTTTCTTTGCCGTTTATGCTAAATACCTTTAATTCCATTATTTCTCAATAATTAAATATGAACCATTAGATCCGGGAACCGAACCTTTAACCAGAAGAAGGTTATTCTCCGGGATCAATTTGACTACTCTGAGGTTGAGAACTTTAATTCTTCTATTTCCTGTTTGTCCACCCATACGCATACCCTTAAATACTCGAGAGGGATATGATGATGCACCAAGGGAACCCGGTGCTCTGAGGCGGTTATGCTGACCATGAGTTGCATCGTTTACACCGGCAAAGCCATGTCTTTTAACAACGCCCTGAAAACCTTTTCCTTTTGAGATCCCAACGACATCCAGCCAGATGTCATCCTTAAAATAATCTACTGTTATCACATCTCCCGGTTTCCAGTCTTTCACGAAACCTTTAAGTTCGATCACTTTCTTTTTTGGACTGGTATCAGCTTTTTGAAAATGACCTTTCATAGCGTTGGAGGTCCTTTTTTCCTTTTTCTCATCAAATGCAAGCTGTACAGCGGCGTAGCCATCATTTTCCACGGTTTTCACCTGTGTAACTACGCATGGACCAGCCTGAATTACAGTACATGGGACATTTTTACCATTCTCGTCGAAAATGGAAGTCATACCGACCTTTTTACCAATTAATCCTGGCATCTTTTTACTTTTTATCGTTATTATACCTTAATTTCTACTTCAACACCACTGGGTAATTCTAGCTTCATCAACGCATCAATGGTTTTTGGTGTCGAACTGTAAATGTCGAGCAAACGCTTGAATGAAGATAACTGGAACTGTTCCCTTGACTTCTTGTTCACAAAGGTAGACCTTAATACCGTGAACACTCTCTTATGAGTGGGCAAAGGGATAGGTCCACTCACAACCGCACCTGTGGATTTAACTGTCTTGACGATTTTTTCGGCAGACTTATCGACCAGGTTATGGTCATACGATTTTAATTTAATTCTGATCTTCTGGCTCATTCTTCTATTCTGTTAAACAAATGTTTTACCACTAATTTTTTCAAGTATTTTGTTAGCAAGGTTTTGCTCAACCTTTTCATAATGACTGAATTCCATAGTCACCGTCGCTCTTCCCGAGGTAAGTGTTCTCAATACAGTAACATAACCAAATTGTTCCGATAAGGGCACTTTGGCTTTAATAACCCGGGCTCCTGCTTTGGCTTCCATACCTTCTACCTGTCCTCTTCTCTTATTGAAATCGGAAGTGATTTCTCCCATATACTCTTCGGGGGTAACAACCTCTGCTGACATAATAGGTTCAAGAAGAACGGGTTTAGCTTTTGGAGCAGCTTTCCTGAAAGCCTGTTTTGCTGCAATCTCAAATGCGAGCGCATCAGAATCCACGGGGTGATAAGATCCGTCGATAAGGGTCACCTTGAGTCCGTCAACAGGAAAACCTGCCAAGGGTCCATTACTAAGAGACTGTGAGAAACCTTTCTCTATTGCGGGAATAAAATCTTTTGGGATATTTCCGCCTTTAACCTTATTTTCGAAAACAAGTCCCGTGGCACCTTCAGGTGCAGGACCAACTTTAACAATTATATCAGCAAATTTTCCCCGACCCCCGGTCTGCTTTTTAAATATCTCCCTGTGTTCAACTTCTGCCGTGACCGCTTCCTTATAGTTAACCTGGGGCTGCCCCTGGTTACAGTCCACTTTAAATTCCCGCATCAGCCTGTCAACAAGAATTTCAAGGTGTAATTCCCCCATTCCGCTAATGATCGTTTGTCCTGAATCAGGATCGGATTTGACCTGAAACGTAGGATCCTCTTCAGCAAGCTTGTGAAGCGCCATGGATAGTTTCTCGATATCAGCCTGTGTTTTGGGTTCAATGGCCACGTTTATAACAGGTTCGGGAAAACTCATCGATTCCAGCAAAACGGGTTTATTAACCGCACAAAGTGTATCACCGGTTTTCAGATCCTTAAAACCTACGACCGCACAAATATCACCTGCTTCAACTTCTTTTCTGGGGATCTGTTTATTGGCATGCATCTGATAAAGCCGGTTTACTCTTTCCTTTTTCCCGCTCCTCATATTATATACCATTACGCCTTCCTGAAGTGTTCCGGAATAAACCCTCACATAAGCGAGCCTTCCTACAAAAGGATCGGTGGCAATTTTAAAAGCAAGAGCAGCAAGAGGTGCTTCCGGATCTGCATCTACATCAACATCCTTTTCCGTTTTCGGATCAATGCCGGTTATAGCTTCAACATCCAGTGGACTGGGAAGTAATGAAACAATACCATCAAGCAGCCTTTGAATTCCCTTATTTTTGAATGCAGAACCGCAGAAAACAGGAACGATCTGCCTGTTAATTGTAGCTTTCCGGGTGGCTGCCATAAACTCATCAACAGTTATGGAAGTACGATCGTCTAGAAAACGCTCAAGCAAAGTATCGTCAGATACGGCTACCGCTTCCACAAGTTTTTCTCTCCACTCTTCAGTTTCCTCCACCAGTTCATCCGGAATTTCCTCAAGGGTATAATTGGTGCCAAGAGTTTCATCATCATGCCAGATGACCGCCTTTCTTTCAATAAGGTCTATTACACCTCTGAAATTATCCTCTGAACCGATGGGTATTTGCATAGGGACAGGGTTAGCTCCCAGCTTATCCTTTATTTCCCCTACAACAGATAAAAAATCAGCCCCTACCCTGTCCATTTTATTTACAAAAGCAAGCCTGGGAACTTTATATTTATCTGCCTGCCTCCAGACAGTTTCCGACTGTGGCTCGACACCACCCACACCGCAAAATACTGCTATCGCACCATCGAGAACCCGCAATGATCGTTCTACTTCAACGGTAAAATCAACATGCCCGGGAGTGTCGATTATATTTACTTTAAAATCCTGTTCGTTGTGTTTCCAGTAAGTAGTTGTAGCAGCAGATGTAATTGTAATACCTCTCTCCTGTTCCTGCACCATCCAGTCCATAACGGCCGAGCCTTCATGCACCTCACCCATTCTGTGAGAAATACCGGTATAAAACAGAATACGTTCTGTTGTGGTGGTTTTTCCCGCATCAATATGGGCCATTATCCCAATATTCCTTGTATTTTGTAAATCCTGCTTCATCAAAAATTTAACCTGGAATTAAAATCTAAAATGTGCGAATGCCTTATTGGCATCAGCCATCCGGTGAGTATCTTCTTTTCTTTTGAATGCTCCACCTTCATTATTATATGCAGCTACGATTTCGGCAGCTAATTTCTCAGCCATTGACCTGCCGGAGCGTTTTCGTGCAAAGAAGATCAGATTTTTCATGCTTACTGAAACCTTTCTCGAACCGCGAATCTCCATGGGAACCTGAAAAGTTGCTCCACCCACCCTGCGGCTTTTTACCTCCACCTGGGGAGTTATGTTTTCGAGAGCCTGTTTCCAGATATCCAAAGGTTCTTTCTCTTCTTTTTTTGTTTTTTCTGCTACAATTTTCATTGCATCATAAAAGATCGCATATGAGATGCTCTTCTTACCGTCAAGCATAAGATTATTCACAAACCTGGTAACTTCAGGATCGTTGAATTTAGGATCCGGAAGTAAAATTTTCTTCTTTGGCTTTGTCTTTCTCATTATATCAGAATGTTATTATTTTTTAGGTCTTTTGGTTCCGTATTTGGACCGTCTTTGTGTCCTTCCTTCAACACCGGAAGCATCAAGTGCACCTCGGACAAGGTGATAACGAACACCCGGAAGATCTTTCACCCTTCCACCTCTTATAAGAACAATTGAGTGCTCCTGGAGATTATGACCTTCGCCTGGAATATATGCATTCACTTCCTTACCATTTGTGAGCCTTACCCTGGCAACTTTTCTCATTGCTGAGTTAGGTTTTTTAGGGGTTGTCGTATAAACACGAACACATACTCCTCTTCTCTGAGGACATGAATCAAGAGCAGGCGCTTTACTCTTCTCAACCATCTTTTTCCTGCCCTTTCTAACTAACTGCTGAATCGTTGGCATATACTATATTTTCTAATGTTTAAATATCTTTTTCTCAAAAACGGGTTGCAAAGGTATTCTTTTTTTTTAAAAAACAATAATTTTTGCATAAATTCTTTATCATCAGGAAGCTGAAAAATAGCTGTATATTTTGAGTCAGAAAACACCTTATTATATAGTGATTTTTAGTTATGGGTACTTACAAATTGAAAGCTTCCTTCCGGTTGCCCCACCCAAGCCCTCCCCCAGGAGGCATACGCGTCAACTTAAGACCCTTCATCTGTTTTGATTGGAAGGAGAGAGAGGTTTCTCCGAGCACAGAGTGAGTGTGAGTGTGAGAGCGAGGGTTTGGGTGGGGCAAGAAGAAAGAATACTTTCAGATTGTAAGTTCTTCTAAAATGATTATTACTTTTTAGACACCCTCAGTTTTCTTTGAAAGTTATTGCCTCTTTTTAAAAATTTATTACTTTTGCAATCCTCAATGAACTTCGGTTAGTTGTTGAGAACAAAGAGCATACCCAAATGATAAATCTATAATCAGTAACATGAAAACTTATACCACAAACCAGATCAAAAATATTGTGCTTATCGGCAATGCAGGCTCAGGTAAAACCACTCTTGCTGAAGCCATGCTTTACCATGGTGGAGTTATCGACAGAAGAGGAGATGTTGGAAGCAAGAATACGGTTTCCGATTACAATGCTATTGAGCATGAAAATGAAAGTTCCGTTTATTCCAGTGTACTTTACGCTGAGTATAATGATGCCAAGATAAATATAATAGATCCACCGGGAGCGGACGATTTCGTTGGCGGCGTGGTTTCAGGACTGCATGTTGCTGAGACTGCCCTGATGGTCATTAATGCTCAGAACGGAATTGAGGTAGGTACCGAAATCCACAATCGATGGACAGAGAAGTTTGAAAGACCTATGGTTTTTGTAATTAATCATCTCGACCACGACAAAACGAATTTCGAAAAGACCCTTGAGATGATGAAGGAACGTTATGGCGGAAAGGTAGCTGTTACCCAATATCCCGTTAATGCGGGACCTGCTTTCGATTCCATTGTCGATGTTATTCAGATGAAACTCTACAAATATCCCAATGATAGCGGAAAACCTGAGGTAACGGATATTCCGGATAGTGAAAAAGAAAGAGCAGAAGAACTCAGAAATGAACTTATTGAAAAAGCTGCAGAGAATGATGAAAACCTTATGGAGATTTTCTTCGAGAATGAAACCCTTACCGAAGATGAGATGAGGGCAGGTATTTCTGCAGGTATTTTAAACCGGGGGATGTATCCGGTCTTCTGCACTTCTGCAAGAAAAAATATGGGTGTTGGAAGATTGCTCCAGTTTTTGAGTAATGTATTGCCGACTCCTGATGAGGTTGCTGCTCCTGCGGACAAGAATGGAAAAGAAGTAAAATGCGATCCGGCAGGACCTGCAACACTATTCTTCTTTAAAACCTCTGTTGAACCCCATATCGGTGAAGTGAATTACTTTAAAGTTATGTCGGGTGAAGTAAAAGAAGGAATGGATCTTACAAATACCCGGACATCCAATAAAGAAAGAATTTCCCAGTTGTTTTCAGTTTACGGTAAGAACCGTACGAAACTTACCTCTATGGTAGCAGGCGACCTTGGAGCTACCGTTAAACTGAAAGCGACAAAAACCAATGATACCTTAAGTACAGCCGACATAGAGTTTGAAAAGGTTGATTTCCCTGCACCCAAATACAGAACGGCAATCAGACCGCTCAGTGAGGGTGAAGAAGAAAAGCTTGGTGAAGCCCTTAGCCGCATTCATGAGGAGGATCCAACCGTTCAGATCTTATATTCCAAAGAACTCAAGCAGATCATTCTCTCAGGACAGGGTGAACATCATCTGAATATAGTAAAATGGCATCTGGATAATATATTTAAGGTTGAAGCAGAATATTATGCTCCGAAGATCCCTTACAGGGAAACCATTACGAAGGCTGCACAGGCAGACTACCGTCACAAAAAACAATCGGGTGGTGCAGGACAGTTCGGTGAAGTTCATATGATCATCGAACCTTATGTGGAAGGAGCTCCCGATCCCACTATGTTTAAACTTGGTGGCAAGGAATACAAGATAAATATCCGCGGCAAGGAAGAACATGAACTTGACTGGGGCGGAAAACTTGTTTTCTACAATTGTATTGTTGGCGGATCTATTGACACCCGCTTTCTGCCTGCCATATTGAAAGGTATTATGGAGAAAATCGAAACCGGACCTCTGACAGGTTCTTATGCAAGAGATATCAAAGTCTTTGTTTACGATGGCAAAATGCACCCGGTCGATTCAAATGAGATTTCCTTTAAACTTGCAGGAAGAAACGCCTTTAGCATAGCCTTTAAGAATGCCGGACCAAAAATCATGGAACCCATTTATATTGTTGAAGTCTTTGTGCCTTCCGACAGAATGGGAGATGTAATGAGCGACCTCCAGGGACGCCGGGCTATCGTTCAGGGAATGAGCAGTGAAAAAGGGTTCGAAAAGATCACCGCTAAAGTTCCTCTTGCAGAAATGAACAAATATTCCACAGCTCTCAGTTCTCTAACCAACGGACGTGCAATGTACTCATTGAACTTCGACGAGTATGCACCAGTACCCGGTGATATCCAGGAACAACTTCTTAAAGCATACGAAGAAGAACAGGAAGAAGATTAATAGAGGAACCTTCTGTTTAGCATAGGAAACCGTGGCTGTTAGCTGCGGTTTTTTTTTGTTTGGGGGAGGGATTGGGGAGGGTTTATGGGTTTATGGGTTGATGGGTTTATGGGTTTATAGGTTTATGGGTTGATGGGTTTATAGGTTGATGGGTTGATGGGTT
>CAYRTD010000047.1:0-2751 GCA_964426915.1 uncultured Bacteroidaceae bacterium
TGTGAATATGCCGGCTTTCCCGATTTCGGTTTCAGCCAGCTATACCCTTTCGACAGATGTGATCGAAATCACCAAAGGTAGTCTAAAAATATACCCCAATCCGGCTGGTGACGTACTGACCATATCTTCTTCTGAAAAGGGAACAATACACATTTTCAGCACACTTTCAAAATTGAAAAAGGTTGAAAAAATACCGGATAATTCGTTAGAAACAAAGATAAACATCTCTGAATTACCCGAAGGTTTTTACCTTCTGAAGTTCATTCAGGATGATGGGGAGATAGTAAAAACCATTAAATTCATTAAAAAAGAATGATATGAGAATACGAAGTAAAAATAAAAATTGGGTATCAATAAAAAAAATATAGATAAAACCCCGGCCATTATTAAAAGTAACAACCGGCTTATGGCTGCTGAACTAACACAGGGATCAATAGCAGCCTTTCCCCCACCCCACAGCTTTTACTGGGCCAGGGAATCAGAACAAAACCTGGGTTATGGTTGGTACCAAAAAGACAGCGACACTCACTTCTCCTTTGGCATTCGGCAGGCCGAACTTGAAGAAGATCCGGAATACTACCACAATTTTGCCCTATACAATGCCCGCCCCGGAACCTGGCAGCGTATGCCGATCTTCTTTTATATCGATCCTGAATCGGGGGAAAACGCTACTGATAAAGCCCTGGCATTTACACATGGTGACCGATTCAAACCCTTGCCTGGTTACAAAGTGATGGGCCATCATTACCATGTGGGACTGGTTAAACGACTAAACCAGGCAGGCGGACTTGATCAGCCATTGAACGACATGAGCTCAATGCGTTCGGTTGGCATCGACATCTTCAGCATCATTGACGGTGTTCGCGGACCAGGCCGTCACGATAGAGGTGAACTGTTTTTAAAGGATTTGGAAATTTATTATGAAGCCGCCCGCAGGCAATCCGATAAAAACTTCCTGGTAATGCCCAATGATGAAAACAGCACCGGAGGCCGGCCACCCTTTATGGGCGGGCATTATGATATCATTTTCCCAAAACCGGTTTACTGGCGTCCACAAAGGCTTCCTGGTGAGCCCTTATATGTTGAACATGAAAAATACGGCCGGGTGTACAATGTGGGTGAGCCTGAAGATATGATGGTCATGGCTGAAACAGAGGGTATATTGCTATCCATGCCACATCCCAATACCAAGCGATCCACAGGATATCCCGAAGCCATAAAAGACAAACCCCATTTTCAACATCAAAATTACTTTAGCCTGGGTTACCGCTGAGGCATGGGCATTGATGCATCAGAAAAATGCCTGGGTGAATACCGGTTTTTAAGGTTATGGAATGAAACCAACAACTGGATGGCAGCCAGCGGTCACCCACCAAAGTATGCCCTGGCTATCAACAGCGGCATCAACCTGAACTGCGGTGACGTGTTTCCATTTCTAAATGATGCTGTGAAGCAGGGGTTGGTAACCGAGAAAACAATTGATGAATCGCTTTCTCAGCTTCTAAAGACGAAATTCAGACTTGGCATGTTCGACCCACCTGAGAAAAACCCGTTTAATGCCATATCCAGTGAGGTAATCAATGCCGATGCTCATCAACAGATGGCAAGAGAGGCAGCACAAAAATCAATCGTGCTTCTTAAGAACGACAACCAAACCCTCCCCATCAAAAAAGACCGGAAATATATTTATATAGTTGGTCCAACAGCTGCCAATGAAGATGTTTTACTGGGCAACTATTATGGTACAAGTGCCAATATGAATTCTATTCTGGCCGGCATCACCGGCAAAGTCCATCCCGGTACCAGCATCCAGTACAAGCACGGAACATTACTTGACAGGGAAAACAAAAATCCTATTGACTGGACAACTGGCGAAGCTCACGACGCAGATGTTATTATTGCTGCCATGGGCATTAGCGGCTTGCTGGAAGGTGAAGAGGGAGATGCAATTGCCTCTGAATACAAAGGAGACCGGTTTGACATCAGACTTCCACAAAATCAAATTAATTATCTGAAAAAATTAAGAAGCCAGGGCGATAAACCCATTGTGTTGGTAGTAACAGGTGGCAGCCCAATCGATCTATCGGATGTGGAAGCGTATGTCGATGCCATTCTTTTTGTTTGGTACCCGGGCGAAGAGGGTGGTAACGCTATTGCCGACATCATCTTTGGCGATGTATCTCCATCAGGTAGACTGCCCATAACCTTCCCAAAGAAACTGGACGATCTGCCTCCCTACGAGGATTACTCAATGGTTGGCCGCACCTATAAGTACATGGAAAAAGAACCCCTGTACCCCTTTGGCTTTGGCTTAAGCTACACTAATTTTTCGTATGAAAACATTACCCTGAGCGACGATGTGATTGGGGAAGGAGACTCTTTAATTGTCCGCGCTACGATTAAAAATAACGGAGCCATTGCTGCAGGTGAGGTTGTTCAAATGTACCTTACCGATTTGGAAGCATCAGCCAGGACTCCTTTTTATGATTTAAAAGGTATACAGCGGGTGACTATTGAAGCTGGTGAAGAAAAAGAGGTTAGTTTTCAATTGAATACCGGTGACCTTGCCTTGATTACCGAAGAGGGAAACAGCATTATTGAAAAAGGCCAGTTCAAAATAACCATTGGCGGTTCATCACCGGGTAAAACCAGCCTGGAGCTTGGTGCAGCAAAACCTGTTGAGATGGTTTTTGAGTTAAGATAGCTTAGGATTGAAGGATGAATGAAAAAATTGAGGAACCATTTCCTCAA
>CAYRTD010000047.1:2851-24515 GCA_964426915.1 uncultured Bacteroidaceae bacterium
GCATTTCCTTCCTCTTCCTTCCTAATCCACGTAATTTCCCCTATACATCTTAGGTATTTCTTCTCATTAATCAGGTGCATTCCCTGATGTTTGCAGTTGGGTGGCTTTATACTTTTACATCAGTAATGAAGCATTAACTGAATGAAGAATATACGGAATATACTGAGGCATTTGATCTTTATTACGGAAACCGTGAAAAGATCAGCCCCTGCACACCGTGTATCTTAGTTCAGTGAATGGAATTTGCAGAATTAACACCCAGCTAAGGATGAAAATATGTAAGGATAGGGGAATGAGAACCTTTGCCAGGCTATGCCTTCTGGCAATATTCTCTCTTTTCTTTGTAAACCTGTATCCGCAATGTGATGCGGTTATTGACGCCAACCTTGAAACCCTGGAAGGTTGTGAGGTGCTGACCATTCAATTTTATGATCTCAGTTCCAATGTCGTTTCCCGTACATGGGATTTCGGTGATGGTTCTAATGTGTCCCTTGCTCAAAACCCGGTTCACAGTTTCAGCGCGGGAACCGGTGATACAACTTATACGGTAACCCTCACCATCAGCTGTGCATCGGGAACAAGTTCCACCACCCGTACGGTTCGTGTATTTGCAAAACCTTCTATTGAGTTTAGTTCTGATAGATCTTCCGTATGTGCAATAACAGATTCTGTATGTATTGATAACTTATCGGATTTCCACGCATCCAGCACCTATTCATGGAATTTTGGTGATGGTACGGTATCAGATGAATTTCAGCCCTGTAAAATCTATTCAACCCCGGGAATCTATGACATCAGCCTTACGGTTACTAATGAACATGGATGTCTGGATTCGAGAACAAAAGAAGATTTTATAAAGGTTGAACCTGTACCCAGCACCGCTTTCAGTGTAAGCGGTTTCTCAGGTTGTAGTCCTTTTTCAGTCGAGTTTGAGAATACAACTGATACAATAGGTGATGTATATTCAAACTGGACATGGGATTTCGGAGATGGAAGCGAGGTTGTTTACGATTTCGAAGCTCCTCCTCATATATACGATACACCAGGGGAATATACGGTTACTCTGGGAGCCACAAATTCACTGGGTTGTTATAATTTTTCCACCCAGAATATCACTGTTAAACCCTCACCGGTTGCAGAGTTTATAACTTCCACCCCCGACTGCCAGAATGAAAATACTCAGGTCCAGTTTAGCGGAAGCTATAAGACCTCGCCTGTGTTTTCCTGGGGATTTGATTCGGCATTTGTAGTCTCTGGTTCCGGTGAAGGACCATATGAGCTTCGCTGGAATAATGCCGGCATCAAGGATCTTAGTCTGAAAGTAGATGAGGATGGTTGTTCATCAACGTTCTCAAGCAAACTAGAAGTTACACCAATAAATAAAGTATACCTCCAAATCTCTGCAAGCAGAGACACCATCTGTTCGGGACAATCGGTAATCTTTACTGCTTCTCCGGAAAATTTCGTGAACTATAGTTTTTACATCAATACCAATCTTGTACAGTCATCCACTGAAAACACCTATGAAACAGCCGAATTCTCCGATGGTGACAGGGTATATGTGAAAATTACGGATATTAACGGTTGCACCGAGATCATTAGCGACACAGTTGATATCCATGTTAAGGAAACCCCTGTGATAAACCTCTCCAGCAGTTCGGCCAGCGATACTGTTTGTTATAATGAAACTATAGCATTTACAGCGGAGCCTTCAGGATACTCGGAGTATTCATTCTACCTCAATAATGAATTAATGCAGACAGGGGCATCACATACCTTATCCTTAAGTGGACTTTCGGATAATGACCGTGTATATGCCATGGCTGATAATAACGGGTGCTGGAGTGCAAAAAGTAACTCTATAACCACAACTGTTTATGATGCCCTGCATCCTCCCCAGGTTAACTGTGGTGAAACAAATTCAGGTATGATTGAATATACCTGGGATCCGGTACCCGGAGCAATTGCCTATGAAGTTAGTATTGATAATGGTGGTTTTATTACTCCATCATCGGGAAGTACGGGCCTTTCTCATACAATCTCCGGCCTCACCGAAAATGAAAGTCATAGTATACAGGTCAGGGGCCTTGACGGAATATGCGGGGAGGGACTGGTATCTGAAGTAGTTAATTGTGTTGCTATTAATTGTCCTCCAATAACCTTCAATACCAATGCTCTTTATCGGGAAGTTTGCGAGGGAGAACGGGTGGATCACTTCGTAGACAATGTGAGCATTCCCGATTACAGCATTGAGTGGAACAACGATCCTGCAGAAACCGGGTCTGATTATAGTTTCTATGCAATGACTGATGTTTCCGTGCCCGTCGTGGTAAGCAATACTAATGAACCGGCCTGTCCTTCAGTAGTAAAGAACTTTGTAATAGGAGTAACACCAAAACAGGAAATTGAAATGATCAGCAGCAATGGATCCGATCCGGTGTGTGAAAACCAGGAGGTGATCTTTTCAGTTTCTCCATTGAATCTTGATTACTTCGAATTCTATGATAATGGCCTGATAGTTGGTTCCGGAGAGGATTATGAATACAGGCTTAAGGAACCCCGGGATGGTCATCAGTTTTATGCGCGGGTTAGGGATGATGCTTGTACGCTGTATTCTGATACGATTGTACTTGAGGTTGATAGTCAGCTTAAAGTTCCGGTGGTAAATTTTGAGTCCTCTACCGAAAACAGCGTAAGCTTCCGGTGGAATGCAGTACCGGGTGCTACAGGTTATATAGTGAGTGTGAATGAAGGGGCTTATGGTTATCCTTCAAGCGGTCTGGAAGGTCTTATTCATACTATCAGTCCACTTTCACCGGGTGAGGCTGTTACCATCACTGTAATAGCATTGGGTGACGGAGTATGCGGAAATTCACCCGTTTCCCAGCCGGCCATAGCATATGCAGAAACATGCGAACCGGTGGAATTTAGCATTGAGGACGAATTCAGAATATGTTCCGGAGATAGCGTAAAGCTTGAAATTAAAGATTTAAGCATAGATAATTATGAAATTTCCTGGAGTGGTTCTGAGTGGGGAAGAGAGAAAACGGTGTGGGTGATACCTGATAGAGATACGCTTATTACTGTTAGAGTGAAAAACATTGATCAACCTTTATGCCCCGGAATTATAAAATATATCGAAATTGAAGTGATCCCGCTACCCGGGACTCTAACCCTGACAAGCTCTGATGCCGACAATCTGATTTGCGAAGGTGAAAAGATCACTTATACAGCCAGTCCCGGGGGATATGACCGCTATATCTTCTACAATAATTCATGGAAAACTTCAGAGGGTCCATACAATACAATTACTATGGAAGGAAGCAGAGATGAATCCCAACGGGTATTTGCCCGCGCTATGAATGAGGGCTGTGCAGGTGAGATAAGTAATACGATACGTACGGAAGTTATCACACCCCTGAAGACCCCACAGGTAAACTGTGGAAATTCAACTGAAAATTATATCTCATTTGTCTGGGATTCTATTCCAAATGCGATTGAATATACCGTAAGCGTAAACGGACAGGCTTTTGAGTTACCCTCAACGGGACCAACAGGTTTTATGCATGAGTTAAATGGTTTGTCTGCAGGGGATTCTGCAAACATAAGCGTAATGGCAAAAGGTGAATTTACCTGTAGCAATAGTATACCTTCAGTAAGCACAACCTGTTATGCAAATAACTGTGATGCCATTGATTTTTCAATTGATGCATATCATGATCTGTGTGAAGGTGAAGACATAAGCTTATCACTGAAGGAGATAAATGTCTCCAACTACTCTGTATCATGGGGAGGAGAAACATACGGAACGGATACCTTTTTAAATATAGAAGCAGTTACCGATACTCTTATACCGGTTAAATTAAGAGATGAAGACCAGACTATGTGTCCGCCGGCAGGCAAACAGTTTGAAATAAAGGTCAGAGAAATAGTTGAAGTTACAATGACTACAAATGCAGCGGGTGATTCTGTGTGTGCGGGTAATGAAATTGAACTCACTGTTATGCCAACCGGTTTTGAGCAGTATGTTTTTTATAATAATTCCACTGTACTTCAGGATTCAGCCTGGAATAAATATTCTTCTTCGCAATTCCCCGATGAAAATGAACTTTATGCGGTGGTTTATCAGAATGGCTGTTATTCCAGGACAAATTCTGTATATGCAACTATTTTACATCCGGAACCCCTCAGGCTTTCTGCATCCAAAAGTGGTAATGTTTGTAAAAATGAGGAAATAAGCCTGATGGCAACAACCGGATTCGAAAGCTATATTTACTCCGATGGTAGTTCAGAAATTTTACGGACCGCTGAAGAGGTAGTTCAACTTGCAATAAATGATACCTTAATAACGGCTATCGCTTTTGATGAAAACAACTGTATGTCGGAGAGTAAGGATACCATAAGGTTTAATATTCTACCTTTGCCTGAAGTGACTTTATCATGTTCTGTTGATACTATCTGTTATGGGGAGCTTATCAATTACTCGGTGAATCCTTCTGATTTGACCGAATATTCATTCTTCAATAACAATATATTGGTCCAGCAGTCGGAGAGTAGTTTTTATTCCACCGATACCCTGGAAAGTGGTGAAAAGATATCAATTGTGGCAACCGATGCCAACGGTTGTCAAAGTCCGGAGGTAAGTTCGGATTTCCCCTTCATTCTTCCATACCCTCAAGCCTCGATTATGCAGGAAAAAGAAGGATTGTGTTATGGAGATACTATCATGCTTCATATGAGTAAGGATCCGGATTACGCTGTGAGTGAGTATTACTGGAGTAACGGTAACAGGAGCGATACCCTTCATGTTTCTCCTCCAGTAACCACTACATACGATCTTTTTTATTCCGATGGAATATGCAATAATGTTAAACTCGACAGTAAAACCATTGAAGTTGATACTGACACTCCTCCGGTGGCATATGCCGGTGAAGATGTGATTATCTGTATATACGATAGTGTTCAGCTACAGGCAGAGGGAGGTTTGAACTACGAATGGAATCATCCATTAACACTGGATAACCCTTTTGTTAGTGATCCCTATGCCTTTCCTCTTGATACCACAATATACGTTGTTACTGTAAGAAATACCTATTGCACAGATACGGATACGGTGCAGGTAATTGTGGACCTCTGCCTTGAGGATCTGCCTAATCCCATTCCCCAGATCATTACCCCCAATGGTGACGGTATAAATGATTACTGGGAAGTAACACATGTGGATTATTTCGAAAACAATAAGCTTGAGATCTTTAATCGCTGGGGTAATAAAGTATATACGGCAAAACCCTATCACAATCAGTGGAATGGTAAATCAGATAGCGGGGTTGATCTGCCCGATGGTACCTATTATTTCATTCTTGAACTGGGCAATGGCCTGAGCCATACGGGATATATCATTATTCACAGGTAGAAAAAGCATTATGAGAATAACATTTATAATCATATTATCTGCAATTTTCGTAAAACTTACTGCACAGCAGGATATATCATTCAGTCAGTATATGTATGATAAAATGCTTGTGAATCCGGCTTATGCAGGAAGTTCACAATGGATTGTAGGTTCATTAAAAAACCGAACTTATGTTTCTGAGATTGCAGGAGTGCCACAAACCAATATTTTTTCTTTCCAGGCTCCATGGCAAAGTAAAAATATCGGATTCGGGGTGAAGTTCATTCAGGATAAGATCGCGGTTACCAATCGTTTCATTGCCAGCGGTATGTTCTCGTATCATATTGGTTTTGGTAATGGGCGTTTATCGTTCGGACTGGAAGGGGGCATTATCAACAGTCATTTCAATTATGATGACCTGGTAAGGACGATTCAGGATGATCCTTCCATCCCGGTTGGAAACCAGTCGACAATTATTCCCGACATATCTACGGGTATTTTTTACAGAAGTGAAAAATTTTATCTCGGAGCTTCGGCCTATCATCTCTTAAACAAGCAGATTGTAAGTCCGGCAGAAGGGGATAATGCTTTTTACAAACAGGCCAGGAATTTTTATATGACAGGGGGGTACATGATTGAATTAAACCGTGATGTAATGCTCGAACCCGGTTTCCTCTTAAAATATGTAAATGGAGTGATGCCCCAGATGGATATAAATCTCAGCCTGATATTTATTGACAAAATTTCGGCCGGTATTTCTTACAGAACGGGAGACGCTATACTGGCTATGTTTAAATTGGATGTCACCAAAAATTTAAAGATCATGTATTCCTACGATTATACGCTTTCATCGCTTACAAAATATTCAAAAGGAAATCATGAATTCGGGATTAGCTATGGTATTGAGCTGCTTCCACCCCCGGCTAAAAAGGTTATTCATCCCAGGTATTATTTTTAATTAATGAGGAGAAGACTGATGCATTCTTTTAATAAAAAAATATTGATTTCTGCAGTATTTATACTCTATGCAGGTTGGCTCCAGGCACAGAAAAACCTGAATGAAGGAAATAAATACTTTGACAGGAATATGTTCGAAGAGGCAATTCCATATTATCTCAAGGAAATGGACAAAGGGAGGAATTACAAAGCAAAAAATGAAGCACGGGAAAAACTGGCCAGCTGTTACCGTCTGACAGGCCGTTTTTTGGAGGCCAATGAGATGTACAAGAAGATTCTCGACAGGAGCGGCCGGTATAATAAACCCGAACATGTTCTGAACTATGCCAATTCTCTTAAAAGCTCAGCACTTTACGAAGAAGCTGCCGAACAATTCACGAAATATATGAAGATGGAGCCCGACGACCCGATGGGTGAGATCTATCTTCAGTCGTGTTATATGGCCCAGGACTGGCTTCTTGAGGACAAGGAATACTTTGTAATGAATTTTGAAAGGATCAATACGGAAGAATCGGAGTTCGGACCCTCTTATTTGAATAACGGAATTGTTTTTACTTCGGAGCGCAAAGACAGCAAGAAGAAATTCATCAATTTTTCAACACTGGGAAATGAAATGAGAACAGATCTTTATTATTTTGATCTCACGCAGTTAAATAATCAGGAATATGTTACTGAGAATTTCGACGAAGTGAATTCATTCCTTCACGATGGAGCTGCAGCCTTCAGTAAGGATGGGAATGTGGTATATTTCACCCGTACGGTAATAGGGGAAAAGGACCGGAAAACAAATGTGTTACTTAACTCTCTGCAGATATACACCAGCAAGAAGCAAAGCGACGGGACATGGTCGGAACCACGGAGTGCGTTTTCTTTTAATTCGGAGAATTACTCTGTCGGTCAACCTTCCATTTCGCCCGATGGAAAACGGATATACTTTATTTCTGATATGCCCGGAGGATATGGTCAAACGGATATTTATTATACCGAACTTAGCGATAACGGAGAATGGGGCCCACCCATTAATCTGGGAGAACCGGTTAATACCTTTGGTTATGAGCTGTTTCCATATATTCATTCAGGGGATACCTTATTCTTTTCCTCCGATACTCATCCCGGCATGGGGAAACTTGATATTTTCAGAGCTACCCGTGGCGAGAGGGGTTGGGATAATGTGGAAAACCTGAAGACACCGATTAATTCCATAGGGGATGATTTCGGCATAGTGATGAATGAAACTCAGTCCCGTGGATTTTTCAGCAGTGACAGGTTTAACGGGATGGGTAAGGAGGATATTTTCACTCTTTATCGTGAAGAACCTCTTCATCTTTCTTTTAAGGCTAATGAGCTAAAGATCCCGGACAATACACTCTATAGCGGCATCACCTTTAAGATTTCCAAAGAAAATGGTGATATATCAGAAGCACTGGAGTCTCAAAACGGATTTTATCATTACAGGCTTCATGAAGATACCACTTATAATCTCACTCTTCGGAAAAACGGCTTCTTCTACGATGTGGTAAAGCTGAAATTGAACTCAATGACTGAAGAGGAAAATTTTACTATTGAAGTGGTACCCAGAAATGCTTCTGTGATTTTGAGTGGGATGGTATCTGAGAAGCATGTGGAGATTAGGAAGCTTAATTCAGACAGACCAAAAAAAGGAAAAAAAGAGCTGGAAGACGTAATGCGCTATGATACAATCACTAATTATAATCCAATTCCCAATGCTGAAATTATTCTGGCTGTGGGGGAAGAGGAGATTAAAAAAATGACTGCCGGAAAAGACGGAGATTTTAATTTCGAAAGCACTTTGCCTGGGGGTAATATCTACACTATAATGGCCAGCAGGAATGAGGAAGAACTCGAAAAGTTGGAAGAATTTACTGAAGAAGAGGATGAAACCGAAGAACCAGAAGAGGATATAAAAGAGGAAATTCTTGCTGAAGAGGAAAAAGAAGAAGAACAAGCTCCGGTTGATGAAGAAGTTCTGGCTGAAAAAGAAGAAGAACCTAGCCCCGGAAACCTGGAGGATGAAATACTGGCAGAATTTATTGAAAAAGCCAGGTTGAAAGAACAGGTAGAAAATGAGGAACATGTTCCTGAAGAGGAAATAATTATTAGAGAAGAACCAGTTGAAGTAGATCCTTTTCTTAAGCTAAACGGTATTCTTGTGGATGAGAGAAGAGAAGCCATAGAGAGGGGAAATGTGAAGGTATTTGACGGGGATGATCTTCTGGGTGATACTGAAAGCGATCATAATGGCGAATTTGAAGTTGAAGTACCGGAAAAAGAGAAATACCTGGTGAGTGTAACTAAAGAAGGTTTTTTCCAGGAACAGCTTGAGGTATCCAAAGATGAGTCCCTGTCTGGGGTGCCTGTGAAGGTCGACCTGAAACCTATTGAGGTAAATAAAACAGTAAGGATTAATAACATTTTCTTTGACTACAATAAATATGATCTCAGACCCGAATCTCTGGTTGAACTCGATCGTCTTAGTGAATTCCTTAGTGTCAACGCCAATGTGAAAATCGAATTAAATGCACACACCGATTCCAGGGGTGGATATTATTTCAATCTTCAACTTTCACACAACAGGGCTGAAGCGGTTAAATCCTACCTCAGCCTTGCAGGTGTTGATCCTTCAAGGATAATTGTAAGGGGTTATGGAGAATCTTTTCCTGATATTCCTGATCCCAAAACTGAAGCTGAACATGCCCGTAACCGAAGGGTGGAATTCAGGGTAATTGAATACGGTGAATCTTCAGGCCTGGCGGCCAGGGCCACGATAAATTCAAGAGGATACATGATACTGGATGAATGCCCTTATTCTTCCACAAATCCATTCCCTCTTACCAACGATGTTCCTGTGGGTGTAGTTTACCGGGTAAAAGTGGGTGAATACAGAAATCCTCTTCCCAACAATGCTTTCAGGGGACTGTTTCCTGTTATACGTTCACGCGATAACAAAAATGACACATGGGAATATTATGCTGGACTTTTTAATAATCTTGAAGATGCTGAAATAGCTGTAGAAATGATACGCAGGAATATTTGCAAGGATGCATTTATAACAGCCTCTTATAACCGCGAGCAGGTTTCAATTGAGGAAGCATTAAAAATAACGGAAAAGAACAGGGAAAGCAGACTGCTTACAGGAGTTTCAAACGATAACCAGATTTCTCATCAAAAGCCTGATGCATGCTTCTCTATACAGATCGGCGCATTTAAAAGAAATGTGAGAAATTCCACTCTGAAAGAGTTTGGTGAAATTGCCGGTGATCATGAAATAATAAGCCTAAAGAGCAGGGGAGTGATCATCTATTGTATCGGAAGATTCTACAGTTATGAAGAAGCTTTCAATGCATTGAAAGAAATAAATGAAGATAAAATGACAAAAGATGCCTTTATAATAGGCTTGCAGGATGGAGAGAAGATTTCAATAGGGGAAGCTCAAAATTATTTGAAAAGGCATAAGAGTGCGATGAGATGAAGAAATGAATAATAATAAAACAATCAATGAAAACCATTTAAAAAAAGAAACATGAAAACAATGCGATTAATTCTGTTTATTGTTGCTTTTGTGATACCGGCAAATCTCTTTGCCCAGTGTGATTCGGATTCCTTCCTTGATAATTGTGCTTCCGGGCTGGAGACCTTCACCTTCATAAAAGCTTTTAATACCAGTATGAAAAAAACGGGTGTGGAAGAGTATTCCTATGTTTTTTCCAAAGGCTCTACATATATGATCATTGGATGTGATCAAAATCAGAGTGGCCAACGGATGATTGTGAACTTGTACGACCGTAATCACAAGCTTATAGTGAGCAGTTATAATAAAAAAACAAAAACTTTCTATCCTGATCTGGTATACCCGTGTTCAGCCACCGGAGTCTATTATATAGAAGTAACATTTGAAGGTTCGAAAGGTGGTTGCGGAGTTACAATTCTTGGGTTTAAAAAAAGTTAATAATCTAACAATAATAAATGCTATAATCATGAAAAAACACATCATTATCTGTTTTCTGACTGCCTTTTTTCTCACGGGTTGTAAGAATAAACAAAATTCAGATAAAAACGATATAGACAGCTTGCTCTCCATGAATACAGAAGAAACTGAACTTTCTATTGATGAGGAGTCGATGCATGAGATAATCAGGTCTTTGCCTTCACCGCTGGAGATATCGACATTAATAAAAGAGTCGGGCTCCAGGTTTGATCAGGATCTGCTCAATCCTGTAAAAAATTCAGAACTCTATTCCCACGATACCGAAAAGGCTATGGCTATGGGTATATATGCTGGTGATCTGGGTTATATCAATATTTACGAAAAAGGCCATATTGCTATTTCCTACCTGGGAACTATCAAAAAAATTGCTGATGATCTGAAAGTAGGTCATTTTTTCGATTTTGAAACAATTAAAAGGATAGCTTCCAACAGTAAAAAACTAGATTCCCTCCTTTATATTTCCACCATGAGTTTCGAGAAGATGGATAAATATTTAAGGGATCAGAAACGAAGTAAATTGAGTGTTTTGATCGTTACAGGAACATGGATAGAAAGTCTATATCTGGCAACCAGTGTGGCAAACATCAGGCCCAATGAAGAATTAACAGAGAGGATCGCTGAGCAGAAAATGATTCTGGATCAGATCATGCTTATTCTTTCAGCCTATGAAAAGGATCCATATTTTGCGGGTATTTACAACGATATGCACGAACTAAAATCAGAATATGCGAAAGTAACGATTAATTATCATTATGAGGAGCCTGAGACCAGGGAGGTAAATGGGCGGCTGGTTATAATTGATAACAGCTATACGGAAGTAAATATTGAGGATGAACAGCTATACCGGATAGCAGAGATCATCAAAGAGATAAGAAAAAGAATAATTTTCAAGTCCTGATATAAAACAGAACTATAAATCATTACTTACGTATGATATAAACAATTATCCCCCGATCCTCAGACGGAATGGCCGGATAGCTTTTAACAGGTTAATTATTTCGTGTAATGATAAAAACAGAATGTGATCAGCCAAAGGTTTTATATGTCGATGATTCTGAGTCAAACTTACTTCTTTTTAAGGAACTCTTTAAAAATGACTTTTTCGTTCTCCTGGCTTCATCGGCGAAGGAAGGGCTTGAAATTCTGAGGGAAGAAGAGGTAGCTGTCCTGGTGTCCGATCAGAGTATGCCGGAAATGTCAGGCAATGAATTACTTGAGATAGCGTCTGCTGAATTCCCTGAGCTTTTGTCATTCATTCTAACTGCATATACTGATTATGATTCTCTTGTGGAATCGGTGAACAAAGGAAAAATATACGGATATTTCAATAAGCCCATTAATTATGAACAGATAAAACTGGCGATAAACAGGGCATTGGAAGTATCAAGTCTCCGGGCGAATAATAAACAGATGATAAGAGAGCTTGAGAAAGCTAATCGTGATCTTTTGGAGCTGGATAAATCAAGGACAAAGTTTCTGGGAATGATTACAAATGAGATAAGGTCGCCGATTAACAAAATTATGAGTGCGGTCCATATGATCAAGGACAAAGTCGACTCACATGATATTACTGAACTTTTAAATTTGCTGGATAATTCTGTGTTACGTCTGGAAAGTTTTTCTTTTGCTACAAACCAGTTGGCCAGTCTGAAAGATGATGATAAGGAAATCGAAAAGAAATATGTTTCTCTCAGGGAACTGATAGAGATTAGTTATATAGCCAAAAAGAACGCATTAGATGACTCAGGAATCAGCGTCAAACTCGATGCAGAATCCTCAGGAGCTTATGTGAAAGGAGATTATGATCTTTTATTAAGTTGTCTGGGAATCCTTATTATGTATTTGGTTAACAGTATGGAGAAAGGAGGTGCTTTCTTTTTTTCCACAGGCCAAAAAGACCAGAAGGCCTGGCTTGATATCCGGGTAGAGGATTCTGGATATTCGAAGCTTCATCTTGATAACCTGAAAGAGATCTTTTCCGGAAATGACAATTATTCTGAAAATTATTTCAGTCTTGAACTGGTACTTTCCAGGGAAATAATTGCCTCACACAAGGGCGAAATGCGGTTCGAAAGTAACGGACACGGAATGTTTACTGCAAGCCTGATTTTCCCTGCTGCACAGGAAGTAGGAAAGTCGGTTATATAATGGTATCCATCCA
This sequence comes from uncultured Bacteroidaceae bacterium, assembly GCA_964426915.1. Lineage (GTDB taxonomy): Bacteria > Bacteroidota > Bacteroidia > Bacteroidales > CAYRTD01. The sequence goes on from CAYRTD010000047.1 coordinate 15,368, forward strand.
TAATTATTTTGTAAAAGCTTTATGACTGAAGCCACATTAAATGCCTTGATGAAACTGTTTGCTATTCTGGCTAATCTGAATAAGGAAGCTGCGGGAGTTTTATCACGGAATTTCGTGGAGTCTTTTCTTAAGACTCAATTTAGTCATAAGCTAATCGAACACGCTTTAAGTATTTTTGACGATCAGTTCAGGTTTTACTCCAGGTTTCGTGCAAAATCAGAAACGAAAAGAACCACTTCACTTTCGGTACAGATCATATACCTCTGTGATAAAATAAATGATGAGATACCGATAAAAAACCGCTATCTTATTCTTTTCAGCCTGATCAGATTTTCTAAATTCTTTGAAGATTATTCAAATTCCGGACTCGGGTTTCGTCAGACAGTTAGCGATGCGGTGAAAGCAATTTCCGACGGTATGAATATTGATCCTGTGGAATATGAAAACTGCAGATTATTCCTGTATGGACAATTCTATAAGATCCCCGACAGGAAAGCATTGCTGGTGGTAAGCAATGAAGAAAGCTTTCCATTTTCTCTCATTAATCATAAGTACACCCCGGGTTTGGCCGGGCAGTTATTTTTCCTGAGGATATTTCAGGCCAATATTTTGATTTTCTACTATTCAGGAAAAGAAAACCTGGAACTGAACAGTAAAATTATCTTTTCCGAACATATTTATATTTTACCTCGTGGTTCATCTATCAGAGGAGAAAAAATTGAGCCTGTTTATTACAATGAGATCGAATCTTCTTTTCTTCGAAAGGATATTAAAGAAAAAATATCCCTTGTTGCTGAAAATATTCATTATACATTTCCCGGATCCAGGAATGGGGTACATCATGTTAGTCTTGCCTTTGAATCGGGCGATTTTGTCGGCATCATAGGAGGGAGCGGGGCCGGGAAGTCCACTCTGATGAATATGTTGAACGGACGACTGGCACTTGATGGGGGAGAGGTGTTGATAAATGGATATTCTTTAAAAAATGAAAAGAAAAAGCTTACAAAAATAATAGGATATGTGCCTCAGGAGGATCTGCTGATTTCCGATCTTACAGTCTTTCAGAATTTGTATTATTCAAGCTTGCTGAGTCTTGGAAATTTCAGTGACGAGAAGATAAGAGATCTTGTTGATAAAATACTTACGCGTTTGGACCTTTATCATGTTAAAGAGCTGAAGGTAGGTAGTGTTACAGACAGGAAGATTAGTGGGGGGCAAAGGAAAAGATTGAATATTGCACTCGAACTGGTCCGTGAACCCTATATTCTCTTTGCCGATGAGCCTACTTCCGGTCTTTCATCGACCGATTCGGAAAACGTAATGGACCTTCTTAAGGAACAAACCCTGCATGGAAAAATTGTAGCTGTGAATATTCACCAGCCTTCTTCCGGTATATTTAAAATGTTTGATAAGATCATTATCATGGATCAGGGAGGGTACCCCGTTTACACGGGAAATCCGGTAAATGCCTTTTCTTACCTTAAAAACGTAGTAAAAAGAGCTGATAAGGAAGAAATAGAGTGCGAATGCTGTGGCAACATTCAGACCGGTGATATTCTGAAAATTATTGAATCCAAAAAGGTCAATGAATACGGAGAATATACAAGAGACAGATCCTTACAACCTCACGAATGGTATCGTTTTTTCAAGGAAGGGGAAAAAACGCCTGAAGAGCAGTTGGAAAACCAAAGTATACCTCCGCTTAAGCACAAAAATCCTTCAAAAATTAAACAATTTAAAATTTATAGTTTAAGAAATTTCCTGGCTAAAATCGCTGACCATCAATTCATACTTTTTGCACTCTTAATACCTCCCCTCCTGGGTTTAATCCTGGGTTATTTTACCAAATATGCCGGAGAAACCGGGGAAACCGGAAATGAGTATATTTTTGCTGCCAATGATAATATACCCGCATATATATTTATGAGTGTGATTGTTGCTTTGTTTCTGGGACTGATAATTAGTGCTGATGAAATTATAAAGGATCGACCCATACTTGCGAGAGAATCATTTCTGAATCTCAGTCGCTTCTCTTACCTGAATTCAAAAATATTGTTTCTGTTTGTACTGGCAGCTATACAAATGGTGGTTTTTGTGCTCACAGGAAATTCCATCCTGGAGATAAAGAGCCTTAACTTTGAGTATTGGTTTGTGTTATTTTCAACTGCTTCATTTGCAGTGCTTTTAGGCTTGAATATTTCTTCTGGATTAAAATCTCTGGTTGCCGTTTACATCAACATTCCATTTATACTTGTACCCCTTATTTTACTCGCCGGTGTGATCGTGGAATACGATAAACTTCATCATAGGGTAGCTTCTGCCGAGTATGTTCCGGTTGCCGGCGATCTTATGGCTTCACGATGGGCATATGAGGCTTTGGTAGTTAATCAGTTCCTCAACAATGACTATCAAAAGCATTTTAACCATATTGATAAGGAAAAAACAAACCTGAATTATGAGGTAGTTTTTTTAATTCCTGAAATTAATAACAGGATAGAAGATTACTATAAGTATAAAAATGAAAATAATGAGGCCATGGCGCAGGCAAGCCATGATCTGATCCTTAATTCTCTTTCTTCCTTCGATCTCTTACCCGAAATTATTGTGGATCCTTCCGGAGCTATCGATATGAAAAAACTTGAATTGCATCTTTCCAATCGTAAGTCAAAAAATGCTGCAAGAATTCAGGCACTTAATTATGAGAAAGATCGGGTTATTACAAAAATGATAGAGAACGGCCTTTCCAGAGATGAGTTGATTTCACTGAAGAAGGATAATCAGAATGAGAGCATTAAAGACCTTGTTCTTAATACCCGGGAGATGAGAAAGATCAGCATTAGAGATAACAGAATTATCAGGAAAGATGCTCCCGTTTTTCAGGACCCGGTTTCAATTACCGGGAGAGCGGGGTTTTATGCCGGAACAAAAAAAATATTCAATTGGGAAATCAGTACTATATGGTTTAATATTGCAGTAATCTGGTTAATGACCTTTCTATTATATATTAGTTTGTACTACCGGCTGCTTAACAGGCTTATTATAATGATTGAAACAAAAAATATTAGAAGGATAAATACAAATAAAACCAAACAGACATGAAAAATCCAGGAATTCCGGTCATACTTTTTTTAGTATGCAGTATGTTGCTCTTTTCCTGCAGGAACAACAATGATGGCGGGCGTAATAAGAAGATTACAGAAACCGGCACAATTGATGATACTCAGGATGAACTAAGTGTTGATGACAGATCCATTATTTATCTTTTCCCTGCCCCGGGTGAGGTGCTGGAACGTTTTTACAATACGGATATGACATTTAATCCCGAATTACTAAACCCGGTATCCAATAAGGATGAATACCTCACTACCCGGGCGAAGGCATTAAACCTGGGGATCTATTTCACTGATTTTGCCTATTCCGTTGTCTTTGAAAGGCAACAGGAGGCTATGGATTATCTGGAAGCCTTAAATGCCATGAGCATTGAGGTAAACATCAGTCCTGCGGTATACAACTCCCTTATTAAACGTACGGAGGAAAACATCGGGGTAAAAGATTCCCTCCTGAATATCAGCCGGGATATGTTCTTCACAATTTTGGAACATCTGGAAGAAGGTGAAATGAAAAGTACCATGGCACTGGTTTCTGCAGGTGCATATATTGAAGCGATGCATCTGGCACTTCAGTCTATCGATGATTATTCGGAAGATAATCCGGTTCTTCAGCATATAACTGAATTGCGGTATCCTATGAATAATCTTCTGGAAAGGGCCAGAAGTACTTCTAACGATCCCAATGTAAGCAGTATTGTTATTTATTTACTCGAGATCAATGAGGTGTTCGAAGAGCTTGAAACCATGACTTCCCAGTCTGAAGTAGTAAAAGATGCCGGCAATGAAATATCCATAATTGGCGGTGAAGAAAAGAAGATGAATGAACAGGATTTCGTAAGGCTGAAAAATAAAATTGCTGAGATCAGAACAAACATTACCCAAAACTAAGAAAGGAGAAGTTATGAAGAAAGTGATATTAATCACAGGGATATTTATTATGTTTCTGGGTTTTCAAAACGTGACTGCACAAAAGGATAACTGCCGAAAATTTCATCTCTACGGACCCTGCACGCAATATGCCGGACCCAATTTTGAATATGATGGTCAATCGCGGAGTAATGTTATCGGATTTGGAGATAAGCTGATTTATAATATGATTTTTTATGGTGAACGTAAGTATAAGATTTTTTTCTGTACAAGCGATGAATTTTATCCTGTACATTTTAAACTGATAGATCCGGTTTCAAGAGAATTGTTATATGATAATAAAGATGATGATTATCCGAACGATGTAACTCTGAATATTGAAAAAACACAGAGGATAATGATCGAGTTTTCAGTTCTGGCAACCGATGCCAGTCCTGAGGTTAAAATGAATTACCTGGGCTGCTCCGGTGTACTTATGAACTGGAAAGAATTAAAAGATAAATAACAATTAACTATCCCTGTCAGGAGTTTTCCAGTACACTTTTGTATCTTCTGATCCGGAAATCATCAAAAAAGACCGGTTCGTCCCGGGGATTATATAAATAGATTTTCAGATCCTTATTATCCAGTTTGAAAGGAATGAAAAAATCCATTTCCATTTCAACCCAGGATCCCCGGATATTTCCTGTAAGTTTTTCACCATAAGCGTGAAAAAGCTGAAAATCATCTGTTTGTACGGAAATTACCCCGGGTTTATCACCCCCTTTTTTCCATACATTTATTTTTACAGATTCTCCGTGTTTAAGATTGTTTATCCGGCAGGTCATCCCAAATTCTGAACCCTTTTTTAGTTTGCAGGACCATTTGCCCGTCAATGCGGTTTCCTTACTCCTGGTTATGGTATTTTCAAAAATAAAATTACCGCTCGTATCAATTAAATATTTAGCTGTGGAGTCTGTTTCTTCAGCCGAACAAAAGGCATCAAAAATTATCTCCCTTTCCGAGGGAGTGAAATTTTGATCGGGATTTGCTGGTTCAAAGATCATTATATTTCTGTAGGTGGATTTCAGGTGTTTGGTAAAAGCTGCAAGGAATTCATTATTATAAAGATCATCAAATCCATTTATTATTAAATATCTGGCTCCACGATCAATGGATCTCTGAATGCCGGCACTATCCTGGTTGTATTTGAAGGGTTCGCTGCGGTTATATTTCATGTCAGTGTATCTTGTCCATCCTTTCTGATCCATCAGGTAAAGGCTTACATGACTGCGATCGGAGAAAGAGATCACTGTATCTATCGGGTCAATACCGGTTTCTCTCAAATGAGGAGTAATGGAATAAAAGTCATTATTAACCAGAAAACTGTAATTCTTATCGCCGGTGTAGCGCTGCTCCAGTTTGTTTTTGCTATGATTCAGATTGATAATAAGGAGTATGAAAAAACCGGCTTTTATACCGTATCGCAAGTATATGTGTAGGTTTATGTATTTCAGAACTGTCGCAAATGTAAGGAATATAAAAACCGGTAAAATATACAGGTTAATAGTATAGTAATCATGATCCCTGAACGTCCAGAATTGAAGCGTAATATATAAAATCACTTCAACCATGAGAAAGATCAGGATCCACAGAAGAAGTCTTATTTCTTTCCGCTGAAAAATAAAAACAAAAAAGAAGAGTATTCCGGTAAAAACCATTGCTGAAGGATGAAAGTATTCCGTTAACCAAATTTCTTTTATGGTTAAAAGGATATTTTGTATTGATCCTTTATCGAGCGACCAGATAGGAAAAAGTGTGGTGGAGAAATAAGTGGTATCGTGAATTTTGTTGTACCAGCCAGCATATATTACCCATGATACGATTGGAAGGAGAGTAATAATTCCCCCTGCAATTGTAGGAAGTGGCTCGGGAAATAGTTTCCTGTCTTCTCTGACTCGTAGGTTGAAGAGATGTTCGAGCAAAAAGACAGCAGCCAGTGCGAAAAAACTTATGAGTGCTGTAACTTTCAGGGCTCCGGCAATAAAAAAGAAAAAAAACATCCACAGTAAATCACTGCGTTTCTGGTAATGAATGTACCGGAATGCAAAAAACCAGGCAATGAATACCATTGACAAAGCCGTTGTATTGGAAAGAAAGTTATTTCCGTAATAGGCGATCAGGGGCGAGGAAAATAAAAATAGCGGTATAACCACGGACCAATACCAGTCTTTTGTCTGTATCCTCACTGCCCTGAAAAGGTAAAAAAGACCTGTAAGAAAGATCAGGGTATTGAGTATTCTGTATATAAATTCATGATATCCGAATACTTTGTAAAAGAGTGCTACTGTGTAGTAGAGAAAAGGGATTTCAGATGTGGCAGATTTTCCGGAAGTGCCTTCATCGGCGGTTAGATTGTGTACGCGGGGCTGAAAAAACTGCATTCCTTCACGAGAATAATTGAGGGCCAGAGATGCTCCGTCTGACTGGCGCCATGCATGAACAGACTGGGGGCGCTTAAAGGCAATATGATGATAATCGTAAATGAATGAGATTAGTAGGAGCAGGAGAATATAAAAAAAATTAGGTAATTTGTTTTTCATGCTTACATAAATAAGCTGTAAAAATAAAAGAAAAATGTTTAAACAGAGAAAGAAAAAAAGGGATCCTGACAAATTTCCGAACCCCTGAATATTCAGCTGTTCATAAATTGCCCGAAATCCCTTTTTTCAACCTAAATTACTCTATCTAACTATGAAAACCTAAACCTTTACAGGCCAAATAACCTGATAAATTGTATATTTTAAAAGAAATAATATGCAGACATCAGAATGCGGTTATTGACAATCATTTTAGTATTCTGAGGTACAGCTTTGCTGTTAAATGAGCTTCCATAAGCTGCACCTGTACGTTCATATTCGAGAGCAAATCTTGTTTTATTACTATTCAGGATTACACGGGGAGAAATCCGGTATAGATTTGCAATATCAGCTCCTCTTGAGTATCTGGAGATCTGGCTCAGGTCTTTAATTTCATCTTCTGCTCCCAGGTTTTGGGAATAACCTGCAAATATACCGAATTGTACTTTTTCACCATTCGTTAGAATGTCGCCCCAGAATGACAAATTATTCAAGGTTGTATATTCATGGTAATCACGTACCGGATCCGGATTTGAGCTTGTTTTTACAGCAAATCCGCCCAGCATTAGTCCATCGAAAGCGTTGCTGGCATAGGTCCCCTGGAATTTAATGGTCGCAGGCGATGTGACGATCTTAAAAAATCCCTGTGCAACCATTCCGCTGACTTTCTGATTTGTTCTAAACAGGCTGTCTGTATGTAATCTGGGAACAAGCTGCTTATATGACACTCCTATTCCTGCAAGAAAATTTTGGCCGACAGAGTAGGTTATGCGGCTCATTATTTCAGGCATGGAAGAATTGCGAAGGGATTGAGAACCTCCCGGACTCGAAAAGTCTCTTTGTGCAGCAAGGGCAGCTGCAATTTTTAATGGACCCAGTGAATGTGTAAGTTTTATTTGCGGGTTGCGACTGAAAAAATGAAAAGGAACCCCTGTGTTGAATGAGACGGTTCCTGGAAAACATTCGGGGTTAAACATAAGGTGCCATGACTGACCCATCAGTAGTTCTGTTTTTTCCCAGTTAAGTTTCAGGAAGGCATGCCTTAATCGGAATCCGTTTATATCTGAATTGGTATGTCCGAAAAAGGCGCCCTCAATTTTACCGGAAGTTTTTGCTCCAAAAGCATCGGGTCCGGATATATTTCCTGCGAGGCGTGTTTGAATTGCCAGAAAATTGAAAGAAGGGTTGGCGTTTATATCCTCCCCCGCCCTGTCTGGTTTCTCATTCGCCGGATATAACAGTAAATGGCCTTCTCTGGCAGTAATGGTTTGACGGGAATCAAAGAAAAAATCGTTTTTGACAAATCCACTGAATGTAACTCCATAAGCCGGTTTCGCCTGTTGTGCATGTAAGTTTGTTGTGAATATACCTCCTGCTGCTATTGCAATTAACAGAAAAATATGTCTTTTCATTTCCTGTTGTTTTATTGTTTTCCGGAAATAGTTAGGTTTCCACATCAGTACACTCGTTTTATATTTGATTTACTATCGTTCATGATGAAACAAAAATAGGGCAGGAGAGTGTCAGTTGAAACAGAGAAACACCTGTTTTTATAAGAGAAACACTCTGTTAATTACACGTAGAAATACCTGAGCATGAAGTGATATTAAGGCTGTTCAAAAACCTATAAACCTTTCAGGCGAAAAGAAAACCATACCATTTTATACCGGTTTTTAAAATGCCTGGATTCCATTAAAAACATCAAGGTACTTTTTCAGGTAGTAGTCCTTGTTCTTTAGCTTGTACTGCATAATATACCTTGGATGTTCGAGAGGGACGATCTCACTGAAGAACTTTTCTTTTTTATTGAGAGCAGTCAGATATTTATAGTTCTTGTTATTTCCCAGGCAAAAGCATTTTTCAGTTCTAATGCCCATGTTTATAATTTTCTGAATCGAATCAATTATGAAACTTTCCACCCCGTTTAACAGTTCTTTGCTGTCATAGTAATTATAATTTTTTTCTTTTCCTTTTTCATCCCTCGTGACAAAGCCGAGTGGAGAGGCTGAGTTAATAAAAAAATCCTTATAAAAAGATTCCAATCCTCCGTATTTTTCTATCATATCGTAAATAAAAACCGAAGAAGTTTCATGAGTTGGATCTCCCTTCCATTCCAGCCGGCATTTTTCCTGCAAACGTTTCGTGTCTGTAAAGGGTATTCCCGTAACCCCGGCTCCGAAACGGCCTGGATTAATTCCAAGGATTAGTCTTCGGGTATCCATGTCATCATAGAATTTCCTGTAAAACGCTGAAGATACTTCCAGAGCTGCCGGGTTTTCTTTAAAAGGATTCATAATGTGAATGCCTTTGGGAAGTTTCCCGGTAAATTTCAGGTTTTTATTAAAATGGATAATATTCTCAGCTAATGTTGAAGATTGCATGATACGTCCTGAAAAAAGTTTAAGGAATATTTATTCTACTTTGACAGATAAAATTTTATTATTTGAGTTCTATACAAAGGCCACACCAATTACCGATTACCGCTCACACGGGTTGTCACCTTTGAGTGTTCGAAACCTTGAAGTAGAACACTACGGTGATGTAATTTCAGGC
>CAYRTD010000048.1:0-24387 GCA_964426915.1 uncultured Bacteroidaceae bacterium
CACGTTCAATAGTTTTCCATGCTTTTTCAGGACTTTTCCCGTTATCAGAATCATTACCACTGTTTGAAACAAAGTAATTCGTTGCTTCCAGATACTGGATTGTAAATATTAATAAGATTAATGCTAAAAATTTTCTTTTCATTCTCATATTTTTTAATGCGTAAGACTAATTAGTGTCTGTCCATAATGTCCGATATCTGCCCCGATAGCTATCGGGGCTGCAAAAATTTTAAATCCTCGAATACAATAGTATACTGCGGTTTAAAATTTTTGCGCGCCTTGATCTCGAACATTATGTTCCGATAGCTATCGGAACAGACACCCGACTTTATTGACAGACTTATAGAATCAGACACTAAAATAATATGAGATCCTCGTTCCGGGTATGCGTATTTATTAAATGAATAGAACTATTTATTCAGGATACATTATGTTGGGTTTTTTTATAAAAAATGGTGAGGAGATTTCTCAGTCATGAGGCTCTGGCTCTTATGTAACTTCTTTTTTAAGTTATTTTTTTGGGGGGGGCTATATTGCCCGATAATGAACTAAAAAGTGTTTTTTAGTTTTTGAATACATACAAATTGAAAGCATCCTTCTGTTTAAACTATCGGACCGGAATCGCATAACCGGATAGTACTGCATCCATGTTAATGACAGGTCTTTTATTTCCTGTAAAAAATCCTGGCAGTGAAAGGTTCCATCTCAATTTGCCCTGAAATAATGCTTCCTGCAATATCCTGGTATGCCTCCTCCCCTATATCGAATTTTTTTGTTTGCCATGTATCATTAATCAGGATAAAAGAATCATCTTCCATTTGCCACCATTTATCTCCCTGAACCGGAACAATCGCCCTGGAATCCTGATCAACCTCCATGTCTTTTATCCAACTTTCAAGTTCATAATCATTTGTAACTTTCTTTTTGTCGAATACATTAAATCTTTGCATTATCATTGGAGAAGCAGGACTTACATATAAATTAGAATCAATTGTACCCAGGGGAAAATCAAGGTTCAGGTGGTTTCCTAACTGGATGGCTCTCGCGTCTTCACCCAGCGGGTAAATTGTATTTTGCTTTATTTCAAAGTTTCCTCTTATGGAATCAGCAGATCTTCTCCAAATACTTATTGAAATACCCTTATCCACATTATAGATAATATTATTTCTGACGTTATGACTGTGGGACAGGTCATTTAATATAATACCTGTCTGCGCGCCAACAAAAATATTGTCTTCAATAAGACAATTATTGGAGTAATTATCCATGTATAAGCATGTTATAATCTTATGATTCCCTGCACAGGAGGTCATATTTCCATGTACGTTGACCACAATGTTTTTCCTGAAAACACTATTATGGGTATAATCATATGTATTTCCCCAGCAATAAATACCTCCTCCGTCATTCATGGTTAAAACCGCATCGCGAACCACGTTGTATTCAATGATATTATAAGCTCCATCGGCTCTGATAGCCCCGTAACCGGTCGAGTCTATTCTATTGTTGGAAATGCTGTTATGCATAGCTATTCTTTTATACTCAGGCGATCTTCGCTCATTATTTTCAACACATATCGCCGTCCCGCTGTTAACACCATCAAAGCCATGCCCGGCAATCATACCAATTCTCTTGATTCTGTTTTCAATGATTTTGCAATTTTGAGGTTCCAGTAGTGAAATACCCCTACCCAGTACATCCCCGATCTCGTTATGGCTAATTGTCCAGTTATTGGCGGCAGTGTCAGCATATATACCAAATACCTCAATATTGGAAAAATGGTTGTTTTTAATTTGGATGTTTTCACAAAACGCACCGGCGGTGATTGCTGATTCATAGAATTTTGTAAAAGACAAATCTTCAATAATAACATTTTTTAGTCCCTTTTTGATCCTGATCGCATTATCAAATATTGTCGCGTAAAATACTTCATTGCTAAAATCCTCATCCCATATTATAGATAATTCTTTATCGTTTGGATTATAATACCATTCTCCCATCTGATTCATGAATGAAGGCAAATTTTCGAGGTAATACCCAAAATCAGGCTGGGCTGAATGCCATAAAACCGAGTCGAACTTAATCATTCGATTACTATGCTGTGTCACTTTCCTGATTTCCCATTGCCAGTTAACCGTTTGAATCCGTACGGTTGCGTCGATCAGTTCGGGCATTCCGGCCAGATCTTTCTCTGAAAGAGAAATACTATCACCATTTTCAATGAAATAGAAGCCAGTATCTGGACTTCTTGCCAGGTTTAAATACTCTTTATCATTAAACAGTAGCTTAACATCATCAGGCACTTCTGCCGAATAAAGGTTTTTACCTTTAGAATTCCAGTTGCTCACCGGAACGGCCCCCGTGATCTCGGGCTTATTTTTTTGTTCCCCGTAAGAAGATATGATGATTGGTTTCTTTTCTGTACCGGAATAATTCAGCACCAGTTCCCCCGGAAAAACATCTCCCCTCCGGAACAATACTTTATCTCCCGGTTTCAGTTTAATCCGGTTAATTCTGTCAATTGATTTAAATGGTTTGGTTACAGATGTCCCGGGATTATTATCATTACCACTATTCGATACATAATAGTCTGTTGAATGTACAACAAAAGGAAACATCAGTCCTATCAGAAAAAAGTATATTTTCATTTTTACTTTGTTTTGTTATTTAGTGTTTTTTTGAATTTCCCGTAAAAATAGAATAGTTATGCCCCGGAAAATATAACTATGAGCTATATAAATATGAATAATGTTTCAAGATTGAAATCAAAATACAATACTATATGGATCTAGCCCTAACCTGAATTCGTAAAAAGAGTCACTAACCTCAGGACATTCTTACCACGGGTTAAACCTTTGAGTGTTCGAAACATGGATACAGTACTATCCGGTTATGCAATTCGAGTCTGTCTAAAAAGTATTTTTCAATTTTGGGTTACTTACAAATTGAAAAATACTTTTTAGACACCCTCCTGAATACATTTCGCTTCTTACCCAGGCCCAATCAAATAAACAATCATTATTGAAACAAATAAATCTGATGCGAAACTTCTGTTAATAAAAATTCAAAATTTATTTTAACTTTGAACAGGGTAGGTAGTCATTTTATACATCATCAGCAACTTGTATTAAATGGAGGAGCAGTTTCATGAAAATCATTTTGAAGAGGACTTTTTTAAGTATCCTGTATATTTTAATTTTCCAGATAAATAGTGTTAGCCAGGAAACTCAGTTTGACTACCTTAAAGAACCTGTTGTTTTACCTGGCATTCAAATAAATTGTATTTTAAAAGATTCCCGGGGTTTTATATGGTTTGGAACTGAGCAGGGACTGGTAAAATATGACGGTTATGATTATATCACTTACAATCAGGTTACCGGGGAAAACAACAGCCTGAGCAGCCTGAAAATCAATGCCCTCATTGAGGACAAAAACAAAAAGTTATGGATTGGTACCTTTCAGGGAGGATTGAACTGTTTTGATCCGGTTACCGAGACTTTTCATAACTTTTTTTCCAGCAACCAGGATTCAATACACTTTAGCGGACAGGATATCAATGCCCTGGAATTGCAAGCGGATGGTACGCTTTGGATTGGTTACAGAAATGGTGGACTTGACAGGTTCAATCCGGAAACGGGAAAAATAATAAACTACCGTAATCAACAGGGTAATAATGATAACATTATCAATACCGGTGTTTCTGCCCTTTTTTTTGATAGTAATGAAAATCTATGGATTGGAACCTGGGACAACGGGCTTGCCCTGCTGAAAAAAGAAGAAATCTCATCCGGATGGAAAAAGAACCCCGTATTTGAGGATCATTCATCCTATTACAACAATTCAAGGATCAATAAGATCTTCTCAATAAAAGAGGATAAGAATGGCCATATATGGCTAAGCTCATTTGGTGAAGGTATTTTTTATTATGAGCCCAACTCCGGGAGATACCAAAGCCTCCTAATACAAGATAATTCATTGCCGGTGAACAACTTTAACAGCAGGGATATGATTGTATTAGCTGACGGCAACCTGATTTGCGGAAATAATGTTCTTACCTTCTTAAACATCAATGAAATTAAAGATCATTTTTTTCCTTCAGCTAACACCGGAAATATAATACCTCCAGCTTCAACTTACTCTTTGTATCCGTTGTCAGAGAAATCAATGAACCCATTGATACATTCCTTTCTAATGGAAAATGAAGATATTCTTTGGGTAGGGACAAATATCGGGGTTTACAAATTAACCCGGAAAAGATTTGAAGCCTTTCGCGTAACCGATGATCAATATGAAGTGGATAATATAACAGCAGCAGCTATTACCCCGGAGAGGAAATTATACTTTTCACTCTGGAACCAGGGCATCTATTATACAGATATTCAAAACGGGGATATTCGTGATGCTACTTATAGTAAATTAACTATTCCCGGCGTCAATATGAATGAAATAACAGCCATTACCCCGGGAATGAATGGCAATATCTGGTTCGCGGTGATGCACGAGGGGATATACAAATACAATCCCTCATCTAAATTATTAACCTCATATAATAATGTTATTCAACACCAGGGAATAAGTGATATAAATTATTGTATAACAGCGACACTGGGACCGAACAACTCAATCTGGTTCGGAACCGCTGCTGGTCTGATTGTATATTATGCAGAAACTGATACTTTTTACTTTTTTTCAGAAGACCCACAAGATCCAATATCGTTAAATAATGAATATATCAATTCAATTGCTTTCGGGGGAGACTCTGTTGTATGGCTTGGCACCCTCATGGGAGGATTAAATAAAGGAATAATAAATTCCAATGATCCCGGAAAAATAGCTTTTGAACATTTCACGTATAATTCTTCAGACCCAAAGAGCATTTCAGAAAACAATGTTTCATGTGTATATTTTTCCAGCATAGGAGATTTATGGGTAGGTACCGCGAATAACGGCCTGAATTTATATGACAGGAAAAATAACAACTTCAGGAGAATGTCTAAAGACATGGGTCTGGAAAATAGCCAAATAAGTTCGATTCTCGAGGACAAACATCAAAAAATATGGGCAGCCACCAGGGCCGGTTTATCAAACTTAGACCCCTCTGATATGTCACTGATAAATTATTCCATTTCGCTTGATCAGCAAATTGTATACTTTAATAAAAATGCTGCATTTAATTTAGACAATCTGCTCATTTTCAGTACACGTGAAAACTTTATCGCTTTTGATCCCGGCAAAATCCTGACACATTTGACCATGGACAAAGTCAGATTCACGGAATTCATGATCAACAATCAGGTTATCTCACCGGGTAAAAAATACAACCAGAAAGTAGTACTCGAAAAGGGGCTTGACTTTACAGAACAAATAACCCTTAGGTATAACCATAATACATTTTCAATAAGATTTAGCCTGCTTGACTTCCTGGAACCAAACAAGAACCGATATTTTTACAAACTTGAAGGTTTTGATAAAGAATGGAGACAAGCCCCTGCACTCTTCAGACAAGCTGATTACACGAACCTTTCGCCCGGAGATTATGTTTTCAAGGTTAAAGCAATAAATGGTGATGGTTTTGAAACACCCGCGGAGAGAAATTTATCCGTCACCATTTTACCACCCTGGTACAAAAGTATAATTGCGGTAATTTTTTACATCTTGTCGCTTACAGCACTCACTTTTTTTATCCGGCAAATAACTGTAGCCCGGTTAAAATATATTAATGAAATAAATACCCGGAAACTTATCCATGAGAAGGATAATGAACTCAATACCGCCAAATTGAAGTTTTTCACTAATATTTCACATGAAATCAGAACTCCTGTAACGCTAATTCTTGCCCCACTGGAGACGTTATATCGAACAGTAAATGATGATTTCCTGAAAAATCAAATTGAGATCATCCTTCGAAATGCAAGGAAACTAAACGGATTAATAAGTCAATTAATGGATTTCCGGAAGATTGAAACAGGTAAAATGACCTTAAAAGTAAATGAACATGAGATAAACGCATTTATCAAAGAAATCCTGGAAGATTTCAAAGGCCCATGCGCTCAAAAAAATATCTCTATAGAATTTACCTCCGGTTCTGAAACAATAATGACCTGGTTCGACTTTGAAAAAATGGAAAAGATCATACAAAACTTATTGTCAAATGCACTTAAATTTACTCCGGAAAACGGTCGCATTGAGGTCAAAACCTACCTTTCAACAGAAAATCACATAAGTAAGGAAAGTGAGAGTTCTGTTCCCGAATACGCGGTGATTAAAATAAAAGACAATGGCATCGGAATTCCGGAAAAACACCTTACTAAAATATTCGATCGCTTTTACCAGGTAGATAGGGAAAATGAGAAACATAATCCTGTTGGAACTGGTATAGGTCTGTCCATTGTGAAGGAATTTGTATCATTACATCATGGCACGATCTACGCGGAGAGCATAGCTAATGTGGAAACTGTATTTACAATAAAATTACCACTTGGGAACAATCATTTTTCAGAAAGTGAATTATCCGACAAACCAGCAAAACCGGCTTCGGTTGAAAAAATGATTGAGAATTATGTTCCGGATAATTCTTTTCATTATTCTGATGATGTTCTGGAAGATTCAGCAAAATTCGTTTTGTTAATCGCAGAAGATAATGCGGAACTAAGATCATTTCTTAGAACTACACTGAACAGGGAATATAAAGTTTTAGAAGCTGAAAACGGGAGGATGGCATGGGATATCATTCTTAATAACTCTCCCGATATCGTTATATCGGATATCATGATGCCTGAAATGGATGGACTGGAATTAACCGAAAAAATCAAAACAGATATAAAAACAAGTCACCTGCCAGTTATCCTGTTAACAGCTAAATCGGAAATTGAAGACAGGATAGCCGGATTAAAGACAGGGGCCGATTCGTATATCCCTAAACCTTTTCATCCGGAACACCTGAGGATTCGTATCAGAAAACTTATTGAACTCAGGAGAATGCTGAAGAAGAAATTTAGTCAGGACATTGGAATTAATGTGGAGACAATGAACCTTGGTTCACTGGATGCCGAATTTCTTAATAAATTGAATGACATTATCGAAAATAACCTGGGTGATTTCAACCTAAACATAGAAAAACTATGTCGGCATGTAGGAATGAGCCGTTCAAACATGTTTAAAAAGCTAAAAGCACTTACCGGTTTATCACCTACAGAATATATGAGAAACTTCAGGCTTAATAAAGCATTACGAATGATGATTGAAGATCGGAGCCTCAACATTTCGGATGTGGGCTATCGTGTCGGATTCAACTCACCTGCCTACTTCACACAAAGCTTCAGAAAGGTATATGGCAAAGCACCAAAAGAATTTGTTGAAGATTATTTAAAGAGAGAGAAGGATAAACATGTTAATGGGTCACATTTGAACGACTAATTTAATTAGTGTCTTTACCCATTTTTGATAAAAAAAAACACATATTTTATATTCCCGATTTTTGGCTTATAGCTTTATCAACATTATTTATATTCAACTTTCAAACTCTGCTATACTTTTGGTGTTGAGATTAATCCTGTCAATAATATTTCAATAATATGTTCAAACGAAAACTGGAGAAAAAAGAAAATAAGTTGCTGGCAATTGAAATTGTCCTAAGATTAATCTTACTCGCAGCGGTTCTCAGCCTGGCTGCTATGTTTCTCTTTTAACAATACTCAACTAACTGACAAATTAAAATTGCATACAAAATGAGGAAGAAAATCAAACTACTAACGTTTCTATTCTGTTGCCTGACTTTGTCAGTCGCAGGTCAGAAGATAAGTATTCAAGGTGTGGTAAAATCGGCTGAAGGTGATCGGTTACCAGGCGTCAATGTTTACGAACAGGGAACCCAAAACGGTACTGTAACGAATCTTAAGGGGGAATACACCCTCAATGTATCCGGTCAGGATGCAACAATTTCATTTTCGTATATAGGTTTTCTTCCCGAAAACATCCAGGTTAAGGGGCGTCAAAAAATAGATGTAACCCTGATTGAGGACATTAAGCAACTGGATGAAATTGTAGTCATCGGGTACGGCACACAGAAAAAAAGTGATGTATCCACAGCAATTTCTTCTGTCAGTAACGAGGATCTTGTAAAATCATCAACAGTAGGTTTTGATCAGGCACTTCAGGGAAAAGTTGCGGGAGTCCAGATAGTAACCAATTCAGGTCAGCCGGGAGGTATGACTTCCGTGAATATCCGCGGTATGGGCGGTCTTGGCAGAAGCGAACCCCTTTATGTTATAGATGGCGTGATCATGTACGATTACCAGAATAACGTGCACGAGGGAAGGCTTGATTACGGTACGAATGTTACCAATGTGCTATCTTCCATCAATCCGGCAGATATAGAGAGCATCGACATACTGAAAGATGCATCAGCCAGTGCCATATATGGTTCCAGGGGAGGCAACGGGGTTGTAATCATCACTACTAAAAGAGGCAAAGAAGGTAAACCCAAAATTTCATTTAACGCGAAATACGGGTTACAAACCCTCGCAAATAAAATGGATTTGTTAAACGCATCTGAATACATTGCATTCAGTAACGAAGCCAGAGAGGCATCAGGTTTGTTACCTTTTCCTAAATGGCCTTCCGACCCTACCACTTTTGGCCCGGGAACCGATTACCAGGATGAAATTTTCAGGACAGCACCTCACCAGGATTATAATTTATCGGTAACAGGTGGAAATAGCGGATCTACCTATTATATTTCGGGAAGTTACACAGCCCAGGATGGTATCCTGATCAATTCCGGTTTCCAAAGGGTTAACCTTAAGGTAAATAACGATAACAAATTAACAAACTGGCTTAAAATTGGGACAAGTATACTGCTGGGGCAAACGGAAAATCAGCTTGTACCTCATAATGTGGTTAGCAACGCGTTGACCCGTTCACCCACACTACCGGTATATACAGAAGACGGACTCAACTATGCAGGTCCGGGTTCTTTTGAATCAACCTACACGGGCAGAATAAACAATCCTGTATTGATCGCCGACTTAAACAATCGGGAAACCATTAACAAGAATGCTATCGGGAACCTCTATGCAGAAGTATCATTCCTCCAAAATTTCAAATTCAAAACCAGTGTAGGAACCGATTACCTGCTTGCTCAAAACACTTTGTTTAATCCAACTTATGTTGAAATGACTGCTGATACGACACAACAACCGGCCATGTCGAATTCAACAGCCAATGCAGCCGCATCGAATGTCAGCAAATTGAATACCCTGATAGAAAACACACTTGCCTTCGACAGAACTTTTGGCAAACATACTGTAAATACCGTAGTTGGTTACACGGCGCAAAAATTTGAAACAGAAATTATGGTGGCTGAATCAAACGGACATCTGTCCAATTTTCTTGCCACCATTGATGCCGGCTCCTCAATTGACAGATTTGCACGAGGTTCAAAAAGGATAAAAACCTATACTTCTGTATTAGGAGCCATTCGTTACAATTATGATCGCAGGTATTATTTAACCGGTAATCTGCGCCAGGATGGATCATCTGTATTTCCCTCAGACTATAAGTACGGTATATTCCCTTCATTCTCCCTTGCATGGAGAGTATCTGGTGAAAAATTTATGAATCCCCTCCGCGATGTTTTATCTGATCTTAAAATTAGAGGAAGCTGGGGGCTTACCGGGATTGATGGCAACCTGGAAGATAATCCCGAATATGCACTACTGGGTTTGCAATATAATGCAGTTTTCAGTGATGAGGTTGTACGAGGTATTGCACCGGCTGCTGTTATAAATCCAGCCTTACGATGGGAATCGGCCGAGCAGACAGATATTGGGATCGATCTTGGGCTATTCAATAATCAGCTATCAATAATAGCTGACTATTACTACAAGTTACAAAAAGATATTATTACACAATCGCCCCTTCCAAGACTTTCAGGTATGACAAATGCTTATTACACGAATGTTACAACACAGGCAATAAACAGTGCCGAAGCTCTGAATAAGGGATTTGAAATGTTGGTTTCCTATAAGCAAGCTTCAACTGCTTTCAGATACAACATAAGTGTAAATTTCAGCACTTTTACGAATAAGATAACGAAACTGGATGTGCCTTTAACTATGCTGAGCTTTAGGGGTGGTAATCTTGTGAGAATTGAAGAGGGATACCCGGTTTCCCAGTTTTATGGTTACTTATCCGACGGTATTTTTACCTCAGAGGAGGAACTGGATGCTCTTAATGCCGCTTCCCCGACCGGATATTACCAGGTTGCAGGAACCAGTGTTGGGGATGTTCGTTTCAAAGACATTGCAGGGCGTGATTCTACCGGGGCCATCATTACTGTTCCGGACGGACGCGTAGACGATGCGGACAGATCATTTATCGGAAGTCCTATTCCAGATTTCGTTTATGGAGCAAGCTTCTCAGCTGAATACAAGGGATTTGATATTGCTATGTCGTGGAGTGGCGTATATGGAAATGAGCTCTATAATGGCAACAGGGCTTACCTTGAGGCATCAACAGACCAAAGCAATAAGCTATCTGTAATGAAAGATCGTTGGTCGGAAAGCAATCCCGATGGTTCATTACCAAGGGCCGTAGCCTCAGATCAAAACCTGAATGCAAGAAATTCAGACAGGTTCATCGAAGATGGATCCTACCTTAAACTCAGAAATATTGAGTTAGGTTATACCCTGCAGGGAGAGTGGGTAAGAAAAACAGGACTATTAAATGCAAGAGTCTATATTTCAGCGTTGAATCTGCTTACAATAACAAATTATACCGGATACGACCCGGATGTAGGGAAAGATTTACGCACAGACAACTCCGGACTTATCATGGGTTTTGATAATTCTTTTTATCCTCAGTCGCGAACGTTCATGGCAGGCATTTCCCTGAATTTCTAATTCAAAAAATCAATTATCATGAAACGAGCATGTTTAAAAACAAACAAAAACCCGTATGAACTTTATCATGTAAGTTCCATCCGGTTCTTGAGAAAAAAATTTATTCCTATGAAAACAATTATCAGACTATTTGCTGCTATTATACTATTTACAGGTTGCTCTGAAGATTTCCTGGTCCAACCACCTCTCAATTCCCCCACATCGGGAAATTTCTGGCACAATGAAGAGGAAGCTGTTATGGCGGTAAATTCTTTATATCAAACCGTTAGAATGGACAATGCCTATAATTGCGGCCATATTCTTCTGGGAGATATGATTGCAGATGATATGACAATTGGAGGTGCTGCTTCCAGTTTCCTGGCGCTTGATGACTTTAGTTTCAATCCGGGATCCCCCCATATCAATAGCTCCAACGATAGTTACGGGTTATGGGGTGTTTGGTTTAACACTATTTACAGGGCCAACTGGATATTGGAAAACATCGATAAGGTTGAAAAAATAAGTAGTGATATAAAACAGAGATCAGTAAATGAGGCTCATTTTTTCAGGGGGATAGCATATTTCAACCTGGTGATCTATTTTGGTGATGTTCCACTCTTTACACATCTTATCGGCCCTGATGAAGCAACATCGGCAGTACGCACCCCGGCGAATGAAGTATGGCAACAAGTAGAAAAGGATCTTTTAAAAGCAGCAGGACTTGATAAGGAGCTGCAACCCGCGGGTACTCCCCTTCCTCCTAAAGGAAAATACGAGTTGGGCAGGGTGACAGAAGGTGCGGCTTATGCATTTCTTGCCAGGGTTTTTCTTTATCAGAAAGCGTATGATAAGGCGGAGATCATGGCGAAAAAAGTTATTGATCTGGGAAGGTATGACTTAAATCCGGATTTTGGAGCCAACTGGGACAACATGATGGAAAACGGCATTGAATCGATATTTGAAATCCAGTATAAAGCTGGCCAAACAGGCTATATCTGGGGCATGTGGCCCGGAAATCAAATTAACGGGAATACAGCGAATCAGGCTTTCGCACCTGGAGGTGATGGATGGAATAACTATGTTGCCTCCCCGCATGTTAACACCCTTTTCGAAAAAAACAGCGAGGGAGAGGAGGATAAAAGACGGAAGTTAATAATATTCAGGGTTGGTGATACCTATGATTTTAATCCTGATCAACCCTATTATCTAACGAATGACAAGCACCCTAATGGTTATACTATTTCAAAATATGTTCTTCGAAACGATATTATATCTGTACAACAAGATATTAACAGAATGCTTGATGCAGATAACAACATCCCGATAATAAGGTTTGCGGAAGTCCTACTCATTTACGCCGAAGCACTTTACCAAAATGGGAAAACGCAGGGAGCCTTCGATCAGCTTAATAAGATAAGAGCACGCGCCGGCCTCGACCCCCTTGATGGCACGGAAGATTTTATGGAAAAACTTATACATGAGCGAAGGATAGAGTTGGCTTTCGAGGGGCACAGGTTCCAGGATCTAAAGAGGTGGGGATTATTGGAAGAAGTTTTAGGTGAATATGGCTACCGGAGTGAAACCAATGGACTGTTACCCATTCCCCAGACAGAAAGGGATCTCAGTCCGAATCTCATCCAAAACGAAGGGTATTAATATCTATTATTATAACTATCAGATTTGAAATGATCTATTAACCAATTTAAAATGATTAATTATGAAAACAAAACTACGAAAAATTGTAAAATCAGTCCTGCTTACAGGTTTCTTGGGAATCCTGTCAGCAGGTCTCTCCGGGCAGGCTCTGGTGCTTAATCCTACGGAAACCGGTTTTGCCTGGGAAAAATATCCCGATAGCGCGAATTTTAACGAAACCGCTGGTTGGGGGGATATGTGCGTGCAATACTCGCCCGATGACAATGATTCCCGTGAGACATACATCCAATTTGACCTCTCCGGGGTGAAAGAAATTGTAACAAGTGCTACCCTAATGGTAAGGGCAGGTCAGAAAGGAGGATTAGACGAGAAGTATAGCGATAAGGAATATGTGCGACTTGATAATTTTTATGTTGTTGTTTATGCCTGCAATAATAAAGTTACTGACTGGACGTCGGAAGAACTAACCTGGAATGATAAATTGCCTTCTGATATTTTTCCGCTTGATACTTTAAATATGCCATCAGAGGGTTCGGTTTCCTTTGAATTGAATAATGAAAGAATCGTAGATTATGTGAAAGGTATGAAAGGGGCAGGAAAATCAAATATTACCTTTATTTTCAAAGCAGTGGATCCTTATACCCATTCCAGGGCCTGGATCACGAACGGCAGTGGCTGGCCAGATATGACACCCACATTGACCATAGAGTCTAAAGACCTGGAAGCAACTGCGCTCGCGTCAAAAGATGTATTCATCAATGAAGCAGTAGCCGATACAAATTATAACAAGGATACAGACATGGGGATTTTAAATGCACCCGGTAAATCACGACAAGCCTATGTTAGCTTCTTAAAAGAAGAAATGCCGGATTTCGCGGATGAAGTCTATTTACAGGTATTCGGCACTCAAAAGCAAGGAACCGACGGCATTGACGGCTTTGATTATAAAGGACAGCCTGAATTCGTTGTAGAGGTTTACGGCGTGCATGACCATAATGCCGGAAACAGTTGGGATGAAACAACTCTTACCTGGAATAGTAAACAGCCAGGCATCTCTTTAATCCCGTTGGCAGAGATTGTATTTCAGGCAAATAACAAGCCGATGGCCTACTATGCAAATAGTGAAGCACTTACAAACTTTTACAACAGAAGGATGGCTCATACCGGATCAACCAATATCAGTTTTGTTTTTAAGGCTAAATACGAGAGTGATTCTTCAAGAGTATGGATATCAAATAACACCTGGAAACCGGCAAAATTGATGGCATCAGGTAAAGTCAGGGGAGCCTCAGTGGGTGTTGGTGACAATGTATATGTTAATGAAGCAACTCCATTTAGTAATTATAATTCGGAAGGAGATATGCACGTTGCCCTGGCAAATGGCAAACATCGTATAGCATACTTCAAATTTGATTTATCCGGACTTTCGCAGGCAGATGATGCCGTGCTCTCGATAACAGGAGGACAACAGGGTAGCGGGTACATGCTGAAAGACAGTTTTATGGTTGAATTATATTCATGTGAAGATAAGGCATGGACAGAAGAAGCATTGGTTTGGCAAACAAGGCCTGCACTCACCGGAGATGCACTCGCGACTGTAAATATGTTGAGTGGTCCAAAACAAATTGCTAATTCAACCGCATTTACCAGTTATATTAACAATTTGATCAAAGATGGTATAACAGAGATTACATTGGCCCTTAAAGGAAAATACGAGACCTTTTCTGCCAATGATTCCATAAGGGCTTGGATATGGGCCGGTGGTAGTTCACTGGATTTGTTTTATAAAATTGATAATTCCATACCAGCACCATCATTTGATCCCGCCCCGGGAGTATATTACGATAATTTCACGGTATCCCTCAGTACAGAAGCAGAAGGTGCTGAAATTTATTTCACGATTGATGGTTCTGCGCCCACATCTTCATCAACATTGTACACGGCTCCCATAAACATTACTTCGGATATGGGATTAACAACTATACGCGCCATCACCATTAAAGATGGTGGCAGAAGCGAAGAAACAACCGGTGGTTTTACAGTAGCAGACCAGAAACCTTACTCAGGTACACCGGTTGAACTTCCGGCTACCGTTTATGCTGTGGCATTTGACCTGGGAGGACAGGAAGTGGCATATCATACTACTGCCAGCCAGGCTACCTGGTCCACTCTTCAGGATTGCAGAAGTGATAATGCTGATATCAATGGGGTTCCCGGTGATGACTGTGCCATGAACGGGGGCGGTTTAGGAAGCCCAAGCGACGGTCAATGGATGGAATATACAGTTAATGTTCCGGATGATATCACCTGTTATAACCTTAATGTATTATATAAAAGGGCACCATCTCCTAATAATACAGCTGCAATACGGGTACAGGTAGTGAATAATATGAATGAAGTGGAGAGTACACTCGTGGATAGCTTTGAATTCGCCCAAAACTGTGATGACTGGACCTCAGACTGTGATTACAGTGCTGTAAATGTTGCACAGCAGGTTTTCATACCGGCCGGAAGACAAGTAATAAGGGTAACTCATCTGGGTGTGGCATGGAACTTCGAAACGATTGAATTTATTCCTGCTTCCGGATGTGCTCAATCAATAGAATCAAATCCAAATCCCAGAATGGTTGAGGTTTACCCGAATCCTGTTGAGAACGGAATGCTGAAGTTTAAACTGAATAAGGAGTATAACGGAAAGCTATACTTATCGGTTCATGACATTACCGGCAAAAAAGTAATGAGTAAAGTATTCAGTGATAAGACAACCAACATGGAAATACCGGTGAATCTGAATAGTGGTATGTATTTCATAAGGCTTGAAGCCAATGATCTTTCTACCGTTGAAAAAGTAATTATCAGATAAATTATTTCGGATTAAAGTTGGAAAGAAACCGGGGATAATACCTCCCCGGTTTTTTTCTATCGTTAGACATATTTTTTAAATCCAATGAGAAAATATCCTGCCATAATCTTGTTGCTTATTTTAATATCAAACAATATCCTCGCAGGCAGGCATTTTGTCTCACCCTCGGGGTCTGATGAAAACAATGGCAAATCTGCGGATTTTCCTTTTAAAACATTGCACTATGCCATCTCTCAGATTGCTCCCGATTCAGGAGATACCCTTTTCCTTCTACCGGGGACCTATGAATTAGCGGAACCCTTATACATCTATCCGGGCATAAGCATTATAGGTCATGCAGACGATCCTTCCGAAATCATTATCCAGCCCGACGACAGTTTTGCTGGTGATCCTGATAATACCCTAAGCATAGCACTTGATTTACAACAGGACAGGGACAGCAAGTTGAATAAAAATCAGTTCATTGATGGCAATCAGACCATCAGCAATTTTACGTTGCTTGGGAAAAAAAGCGCAAATGAAGGCATCGTTGTTACAGGAAGAAACCATGTTAAAATAAATAACCTTATCATAAAGAACTTTATCCTTGGAGGCCTTAAGCTGTCGGCTTTTAAAGAATATTTTGTTAATAACTATGATGCCGGCAAAATAAAAGGCTGTGAAATATCCCATTGTTTACTATACGAAAATGGCAGCCTGGAGCCAACCGGAAATTTTTCCTATGCCAGCAATATTTCAATCGGTGGCTGGGAAGGCGTCAGCCTCCATCATTGCACAGTTATCGATACTGTACCGGATATGAATGGTAGTGGAATGGGTGTGATGGGAGTGCATCGAACAAAAATTCATGATAATGTAATCATGATTAATGTTTTTGAAAAAAACCACTGGGGAGGAATATTTTCAGTTGTAACCGGTTACACCGCGGGTCTGGAGTTTTTTAACAACCAGGTAAATAGTGGAATTTCATGTGAAAACAGGGTGCCATTTGAAAACATGTATATTCCCGGCGTACCTGACATATTAATTTTTAATAACCGGTTTATCGGTACACATCCAAACAGCGTTGGCATTCAAGCTATTGAATTGTACAATGATAATGCTGAGATTTTTAATAATTACTTTGAGAATTTTTTTCACTGCATTACTTCATGGCATGGGAACGACACGGTAACCAATGTTGACATTCACCATAATGTATTCAGGGGGGCAGCCAAGGGTTATGCCATTCATCTTACCATGGGTGGCAATTCCTATAATGACCCTGCCAACCATTCTGTCTACACAAATTTCAATATTTATAGCAATGTTTTCGATAACTTCCGGTACGCCATCTATAATCCGCATGGAAAAGCTGAAAATTTCAGTGTTAAAAACAATGTCTTCATGAACCTTGGGGAAGGTATCTGGCAGCACACTTCGGAAGAAGCCTGTAACAATATCATCTTTGATCACAACCTTGCCTTTAATCATGGGGAACTACAAAATAATAATTCGGCAATTTTTACCAATTCTATAATTAATACAGACCCTGGTTTCAGGCTTGAGGGAGAACGACCTTCCGAATGGTACCGGCCATCATCATCCTCATCTGCTGTTATTGATCAGGGAATTGATTTAAATGAATATACCCTGGGGTTCACTGGTACGGCACCCGATTTGGGCGCGTATGAGTGGAACACCACGGCCCCCTCAAGACTTGCAGCTCCGGATTTCACATTACCAACGGGAAAATACTTTGGTGATCAGGAGATTATAATCACCAGTGTAGATGCCAACACAGATATTTACTTCACTATCGATGGTTCAGAGCCGACCGCCGAAACCGGTAACATTTATAACGAACCATTTATTCTCACACAACCGGCCACGGTTAAAGCAGTCGCTATTCAAAACAATATGATTAACAGTGTGATCAATGAAAGAAGCTATGAAATTGTTAAGCAACGGGCAAACAAAGTAAACATAAATCCTGCAGGTACCCGGTTCTCCTATCCCCAAATTATAAGCCTTGATTGTTCAACCCCAAATGCTTCAATATACTATTCAGTAAATGGCCGGTTACCAAATAAAGCCACCGGGTATCTTTATGAAGGTCCCTTTTATCTCGACTCAACCATAACAATTTCAGCCATTGCTTATGCAGAGGGAGTTTATCAAAGCGAAATCATCACTAATTCCATAGAAATTAATTTCACGGATCCCGGGACAGGCATAATATACAACGATACCTCCTCCCGATTTACCTGGTCTGAACATTACTGGGCGCATAAAACCAACAGAGGACTTGGAGATTACAACGATGACATTCACATTACCTACAACCAGGGTGCGTACTTTGAATTTGAATTCACGGGAAAGGGTATTGCCCTGATCATGGAAAGAAATACCGACAAAACGAAATCGGCTGATATTTTCATTGATGATAAACCATTAACATCCATTAGCCTGTACAGCAATAAACAGTTGGTATCCGATACTGTCTTTATTCACGGCGGGCTTTCAGCCGGAAACCACCGGCTTAAAGTACTTAACTCGGGAATAGGTGGTAATATGGCTGTCGACGCGGTTATCGTATACAATGATCCACTTGACCAAAACACAAAGCAAATAGATAATAAATATCAAGTATACCCGAATCCGGGCCGGGAATATATCATTCTTGATGGCTTAAATCAAAATCTATATCACACATTAATGATTTATGATGCGCGTGGATTGCTGAAATCATCAATTAAGGTCCAGCGGGGCACAAGCAAAATACGGGTTGCTACAGAAAATTTTCCTACAGGAATATATTTTTTCATGATAAACAATAATGAGGAAATGCAATGCTTAAAAGTTAAATTGATTAAATAAGAAAAGATGAAGAGTAAAAATATTTCAGAAGGAACCAGAAGAGGATTCATCCTGACTCTGCTAATAATTTGCATAATTTGTCATGGTTGCAAAGTAAATGAAAATGATGATATCCGTATCCCCGAATTAGATAAATATTCCGAACTCGTTTGGGAAGAAAATTTTAAGGGAAATAAACTGGATTCAACAAAATGGACACCTTTACATTCTCATTATTGGAAACATGAGGAGAAACAAATATATGTAAGTGACAGTGAGCATATAAATATAGAGGACAGTCTACTACTCATAAAATGTTTTGAGAAAAATGATGCAAATTCTGGTGACCTAATATATACCTCAGCATGTGTTTCTACGAAAAACAAAATCTCATTGGAATCATGCCGGATTGATATAAGGGCCAAAATGCCATTCGGCAAAGGAATCATCTCCGGAATTGCTTTGCGCCCTGATAATGAAACCAATCCCGATAATATGGGCAATACAATAGAAATTGCAGTGCTTGATGGTTCCAATCCAAATAAAATCATGTCCAAAATCAGATATTATGATCAATATAATATCGGCCGCGGTATTGGTGACTGGTATTATACGGAAGAAGAAAAGGATTTTGCAAGGGGATTTCATACCTATTCATTGATACAGGATTATGGAAAAATATGGTTTTATGTAGATGACAAACTTATTTTTAATGTTTCTGAGAATAATATTTCACTTGACAGATTTCCTTTTCATGAAAAATTTCACCTTATCTTCAATATTGCTGTTGGCGGAAAATGGGCAGGTGAACCTGATTCCCTGATAACCGCCTTTCCACAAAAGATGGAAGTTGACTATGTCAGGATTTTTAAAAATCCCTCCCTTGAAAAAGTGAAACACAATCACCAGGATTTTCCGGATTTACAAACATATTCGAAACTTACATGGAGTGATGAATTTGATGAAGAGCATATATCTGATAAGAATTGGACCCATGAAACAGGGGATTTTTGGTGGAACGATGAAATTCAGGCCTACACCAGCGACAGCACCAACTCGTATATTTCGAATGGTCACCTGGTTATAAATGCGATGAAAACACCCGACCATATTGAAACAATACGAAATTACACATCTGCCAGATTAATCACAAAAGACAAGGTCACTTTCGGGTACGGTAGGATAGACTTTCGCATTAAAGTTGGAGCAGGAAAAGGAATTTGGCCGGCAGCATGGCTGTTGCCCAACGATGATAAATTCGGCCCGTGGCCAACGAGTGGTGAAATTGATGTATTGGAGATTTTCGGCGCCGATTCATTAACACAACACATGACAGCTCATTTTGGCAAAAACAGGAGCGATCACCGAAGCAGAGGAGGAAAAATCTTTCGTAAAGAAGGTTTCAATGACGGATTTCATATCTACTCACTTGTCAGGGAAAAAGACCACATATGGTGGTACTTCAACGGGGAGCCCTGTTTCCAGATTTCCAAAGAACTTTGTTATCCCCATCATTATCCATTTAATGAAGAATTTTACGCCATACTCAATCTCGCGATCGGGGGTGGAACAGCAGGCTACCCGGATGAAAACACGGTTTTTCCAAGTAAAATGTGGGTAGATTACGTCAGATTTTACGAAAATTAGGAGAATGCATGAACTAAATCTTTAGTATTGATGATCTCACCGCCAAATTGGGGGTTCGGTTCTGAATCAAACACTTGACTTTATTGACGGACACTAAATATACTGAACAGAACGACAAATAAACCGACTATGAGAAAAATTTGTTTTATTATATTCCTTAGCTATGGGATCGCCTTTTATTCGCTTGCACAAACCATTAGCTATGACTCGTTTGATAGCCAGGGGTTGGTAAACTGGATTTTTATTGATAACAACAAGGGTGGCATGTTTAACCCTGAAATGCAAAACCCTTCCAATGATATTTTAAATGATTCGGATGTTGTTGCAAAATTCACGAAACCGGCAGAAGCGCCGGCAGAGGTGTTTTTCTTTATGGAAAAACCATTCGATCTGACACAAAATGCTTTGTACAGTTTGCATTTATATGGTAAAGCAGGTACAAAAATAAATATGAAGCTGCAGCACAATGACCTGAATTATATGGCGCATTTAACGGAGGTAGTTAAAAGTTACGAAATACAAGAAACAGACACCTGGGAACAAGCAAATTTCGATTTTACTGATTACAATGCAAGAACCGACCTGGACAAACTGGTCATCGAAATAGACACTTCACATCATGGGGAAGAAACCATATTATTTGATAATCTTACAGGGCCGGTTTACCATGATACTGTGGAAATCACCTATGCCTTCACCTCCTTTGACGGATGCGAAGTAAACGTGAAAGTCAACAAGTTCATGAACAGTTTACCCGAACTATCCGGCTTTTCGCTTCAGGTTAACGAAACACCCGTCACGCTCACATCAGTCGCTGTGGTTGACAGCTTTGAAAAAATCATTTCCCTGAGCCCGGAATCTTGTTTTGAGCCATCAGATAATATACACCTCTCTTACGCTGACGGCAACATTGAAAGCATAGAAGGATGGCTGCTAAAAGAATATTTCAACATACCCGTAATTAATGCAGCGGACAAAGACACGGTTCTTGTCTGGAGTGATGAGTTCAATAATGATTTTCTTGATACAACCATATGGACAAGGCTGGAAGGGGAATATTGGTTCAATGAGGAATTACAGGCATATACCAAATCATCTGCCAATTCATATTGTGAAGATGGAAAGCTTAAAATTACTGCCAGAAAAGAAAAGTATGGCATCCGGGATTATACTTCAGCCAGAATTGTTAGCCGGTATAATGCTGATTTCAGGTATGGCAGATTTGAGGCAAGTATAAAAATGCCCGAGGGTAAAGGAATATGGCCTGCCTTTTGGATGATGCCCACGGAAGATAAATATGGCACCTGGCCCTCAAGCGGCGAAATTGACATCATGGAATTCCTTGGGCACGAATTGACGACGAATCACGGGGCCATACACTATGGTAATGGGCTTGGCTATCGTCATGAGCAACAACACGGAGCTTATTACGACAGGGATGCAAAAAGAAACGAGGGCTTCCATGTTTACGCAATTGAATGGGAACCAGGCATTTTCCGATGGTATTTTAACGGGAAGAGATTTCACACCGCTACTGCAAAAAAGACTTCTTTTCATTGGCCCTTCGACCAGGATTTTCATTTTATCCTGAATGTAGCAGTTGGCGGAAGGTGGCCCGGGAATCCGAATGAAACAACAGTATTCCCGCAAACACTGGAAGTAGATTATGTAAGAGTCTATAAGTACAATACCCAAAAAAACAATACGAACTCCATAACATTTGGAGCCAATGACAATAAAATAAACATTTTTCCAAATCCTGTTGAAGCCGGGCAAAGATTACATATTGAGCCCATTCAGGAAAAAAAATTTACTTTGGTGGTTTATGGTTTTGATGGCAGGGTAAAACATGAAAAAACTTATGAAAGCTACTGTTCTACAGTTGATCCGGGCTTTCTTACACCGGGAATATATATTGTAAAAATAATCCGGTCTGAAAAGACTTATACAACTAAACTTATAATTAAATAATATGTCAGGTAAAAAATTTCTTTCTGCTATACTGCTGATTTCAATACTATTTTTATCTTCATCTCATAGTAAAAAAAACAGTAATCCCGATGATATTTCCAACGAGGACAAATACCAGAACCTTGTTAATAACCAGCTAAAGGGGTGGAACACCTACAACACACGAAGTACAATGTCGTTTGTTAAACTACCCTCTTGCTTTTCAATCAATATAGGATTTAAGGATTACACGAATAAGGAGGTACTCACGGAAACCATACCTGGCTTTGATCATGAAGATCTTTTCCTGGGCGCCCACGCTTATGATGGCTCCTACACCTGCCAGGAATTAAAATGGTCGGGCATGAAATTCAGAGTTGAATCGGCTCACGCGCAAAACGACCTGGTAATCCTGATAACACCCATAGAAGTTGATAAGGTAAAAGTTCCTGACTATTTTATCGCGCTACATCATTCAACCAGGAAAAAAAATCCGGATTTCGTTAAAAGAATTAAACCTCCACTTGTCATTATTGAAACAGGAATGCTGTGGAACAAGCCGGGAATAATTACAAAAGAAGAAGATATCATCAAAGTAGAGCTGGAAAAGGAAAAATTCAGAATTTTCACAACCGGCGAGGTCATTGATGAATATTACATGGGTTCAATAAAAACACCCTATCTCACCGTTAATGGTTTCGAAGAAGTTGGGGTTTCTACCACGAAACAAAGAACACTGGAAGAAATAAAAGACATCATAGAGAGGCAGAAGAAAAATCATGAGGAAGTAAAATCATCCTATGGTGAAAATAAAGATGTTTATGATGCCATTCAAACCTGTATGGCCTGGAGTATGATGTATGACCCGCAGGAAAAAAGGCTTCTGGCTCCCGTGAGCAGACGATGGAATTACAATAACCTTGGATATGTAATTTACTGCTGGGACACTTATTTTGGGGCCTACCAGGCCGCGGCAACAGGCAATAAAGCGCTTGCCTATGCCAATGTTATTGAAATGACCAGGGAAAAAACAAAAGACGGCTTTGTTCCCAACGTACGTAAATCGAATGGTGCAAAAACCTTTGACAGATCGCAACCACCAGTTGGTTCCTTTTGCACGAGAGAAATTTATAAAATATTTGGAGATAAGTGGTTCCTGGAAATGGTATATGACGATTTGCGTGACTGGAACAACTGGTGGTCCCAAAAACGTGACTATGAAGGCTTATTATGCTACGGATCAACTTTTTATGAGCCGGTTAACGGATATCCCTGGGAACATACTTTCGCCGGACAGGTGCACGACTGGTTTGGAGCATCCATGGAATCAGGCTGGGATGGATCTGTAATTTATGAAGATCAGGATTTTGACAAGGAAAGATCGATATTGAAACTATGGGATGTATCACTAAATGGACTGTATGTACAAGACTGCAGGGCATTAGCCGATATTGCCGAAATATTGGGAAACACTCAGGATGCGTATGACCTCAGAACCAGGGCAGACAAATACGCGTCTGCTATGACCGAAACACTTTGGGATGAAACATCCGGGTTTTTCAAAAACAAAAACTGGGAAACGGGAGAATTCCCGGATTTCACAGCCATTAACGGCTTTCTGGCACTGCTTTCGGGAAATCTGAACGAACAACAATTAGAATCGGTTATCAGGGATCATCTGCTCAACCCCAATGAATTTAAAACACCCTTCATCGTGCCCACCGTGCCAAAAAGTAACCCGGTATTTAAAGAAGACCGATACTGGGACGGAAGAGTATGGCCACCCGTGAACTTCCTCATTTACTTAGGGCTCAGGCAATATGACTCACCTCTCGCCATTGAAGCAAAGAATTATCTGGTGAGCAATTCAAGAGAACTCTTATTACAGGATTGGCATAAATACCATTTTGTTCGTGAAAATTACGATCCCTTCACGGGTACAGGCAGTGAAGAGAATTATTCGGCCAGCTTTTACCACTGGGGAGGGTTACTGGGAATGATGCCATTGATAGAAGAAGGCATTGTACCCGAACCATAAATTAATCCAACTTGAAAATTAGACCTGTCAATCGAGAAAAATTTTAAATAGTATTTTTTTTACAAATTGTTACAAAATTCACAACAATGAAACAAGTGATTCCTCATTTATCGTGTTTTTTTCAAAAATTATTAGTAGTAAATATCTTTTTAAATTTGGCTTGCTTGTTATTTGCTCAAACAGGACCTCCGAAACAAGTTGCATGGAACCTTACTTTTGTTGATGAATTCGATGGTTTCAGTCTTTATACCAATAAATGATCATTTGGCTTCGGATGGGATACGAATTCCGTTGCTTTCAAAGAAACTAATAGACTAGAGAATGTTTATATGAGTGATGGTAGTTTGGTAATTATAATCAAATGAATCATTTGAAAGCTGTTATTTTACGATTGTTTATCCCGGAAAGGGTGAATATCACAAAATCAGCTACTCTGGGCATAAAAAACTGCATATTTAAATTACTTTCCCATCAACGCATCAAACTTGCAACATCTTTTATATATGCAGTAGGAA
>CAYRTD010000049.1:0-24112 GCA_964426915.1 uncultured Bacteroidaceae bacterium
GGTTGGGGGTTGGGGAATCGGGATTGGGGATTGGGGATTAGGGATTAGGGATTGGGGGTTGGGGGGACCGGTATTAATTGTTTGAAATTCGGGGACCTTATTAACTAAAGGTCCGGGGGATCTTTTTCATCTCCTATCTTAATTTTGAGAATGACCGGTTGATGATCGGAGTGCTGAAAATCAAGGTCTATTCCCTGAACATTTTCAATTTGAACGTTTGGTGAAACAAGATAATAATCTATTAAGGCAGTGGGAGTGGATCCTCTTTCATAAACAACAGCTACTCTACGGTTTGTCGGGATCCGTTCATCGAAGGCCCATTTCCAGTCATCGGGTAAATAGTCTTCATTAATTTCAGTATAATTTATGCTGTCAAATGCCTGGTCACTGAACTCTTTACTAAATCCCGGAGGGGACTGATTCCAGTCTCCGCCCACAATTATATGATTTCCCTTATTATATTCTTCTTTAAGGAACGATTTTAAATATTCCATTTGCATTTTTCTGAGGCTACCGTCATCATAAGCTGAATTATGAGTATTGACGATAATAAGATCTTTGTTATTTTTTAAAGGATGGCGGTTCACAAGAAAACACCGGTCGAGCATAAAGAGATTTTTAGGCCAATCATAATTTCCGGGGAAGCTATGACGGGTAACCTCAGCTGGCTGATATTTCGTAAGTGTAACAAGACCCGAGGTCACCCTTCCCATTGGATTTGTCACAGGCAAAGGAACGAAGAACACCTTATAATTTAAACCCAGATAACTATGGTATTTGGAAAGTGTCTTTGAAATGCTGTCATATTCACTGATCCTGTAGGAGCGTTTCGAATCGACATCCACCTCCTGGAGCAGAAAAAATTCCACACTGTCGTTATTTTGCAAAAAACGTTCAATTGTATTAAGATTGTTAATAACATTTTCTTTGGGCGGTCTTACCTGTGTCCCGCCGTCGTAGAAGAAATCCATACTGGCATCAAGTCCTGCATAACCGATATTCCAAATCATAATATCCAGTTCGATTTCCGGAAGCAAAACTTCAGGAGATGCACTGATTTCAATTTTGGTTATCTCATCTGGGTCATAATCGGATAAAGAAGCCACTAAAATAAGTATACCCGCAGCAAGCAAAACTGCCACAATCAGCCAAAGCAGAAATTTCAGGATTTTTGACATAGGGGTAAATATTTAAATGATTATTCCGGATCAATTAAACATAAATATAAGGAAATTATTTCTTTTCAGGAAAATCCTGTTTCAGGCTTCCGAGAGCAATAAGATATTGAGCAGTTATATAGGAGATCATTATAAGGACTCTGGCAAAATCGAATTTTTCCAAAAAACGATTAATGACGATCATTGAGGCGGAGGCAACAAATAACAAAGCACCGGTTACCACCAGGATATAACTGACGCCATTTACTTTCCCGTATCGATTCATGGCTGAAACCAGCATCAGAAGAATGAAAACGGTGAATAAAATTACCGGCAAACGATAATTCACACCATAGATAATGAGATCATTATAAAGCAACCAGAGCAAGAGACCTCCATATACTAAAACAAGAATTAACTGATAAATCCTGGTTTTGAGGATGGTATTTTTACCTGCAGGAATATTAAAGGCAATTGAATAAAAGCAAAGGGTTAAAAAAAATGCCACCATACCGGCAAGAAAAAAACTTGCAGGAGGAAAAGAAGTCCTGATATCGCCATTTGACAGTTGCAACAGAATATCGCCCAGCCAGGAAAAGAAAAAGCCTGCCATCATCAAACGGTGAAACAAACTGTATCTGCTATTTATTTCACTGTGATAATAGACCATTAAAGAGGGAATTATCAGGGCTTTTATCAATATTTCTGTATAATAAAGCTGAAAAAATCTTTCGAGAATTATAAAAAGAATTCCGATGCTAAAAAAATAGAGTGCAAATGATGATTGTTTCATTTGTATTAGGTTTTTCCGGCGAGCATAACGCAGATATCGGACATTATGGACAGACACTAATTAGCCATCCTGATAGTAAGTCTTCAAGTAAGAAGGGCTAAAATTAATATTTTTTTCCACTCAAAGATCATTTATAGTAAAACACCAAATTAAAATATTCTTATCTTGGCTATCAAATTTAAAACTAATCCTGATGAAAACTATCACTATTACTTTTCTGATTTTTTCATTTACATTCACCGGCCTTTATTCTCAAAAAGATTCCAGCTTCCAGGAAAAAACAAAATCGGGCTGGTCATTTGGGGCTGTTCCGGCTATCGCGTATGATTCTGATATTGGATTTAAGTATGGAGGTGTCGTGAATTTTTTCGATTATGGCGATGGCACTGTTTACCCGGGATACAAACATTCAATTTACCTGGAATGGTCAAGAACAACAAAAGGAAGCGGGATTAATCAATTTACTTACGATTCAAAATATCTCATACCGGGAGTCCGTACCTCAGCAGAGGTGAGCTACCTGACTGAAAAAGCTCTTGATTTTTACGGGTTCAATGGTTATGAAGCATATTATGATCAAAATTTTGAAAATGACGCTCTCCCCGATCACATCTATAAATCCAGGCTTTTCTACAGGCAGGAGAGAAAATTGCTTAGGGTGAAAACCGATTTCCAGGGAGCCGTCATAAAAAACAAGTTAAACTGGCTTGCCGGCTTTGCTCATTACGGCATTGCACTTGACACGGTAGACATCACTGCTTTAAATGAAGGTCAGGATCCTGAAGAAAAACTACCTCCCGTTCAGGGAGGCCTTTTCGGGGATTACCGCCGATGGGGATTACTCCCTGAAAACCAGGTTGACGGGGGAAATACAAATCTTTTGAAATTCGGACTTGTATGGGATACCCGAGACAATGAACCCAATCCCATGACGGGAATGTGGACGGAAATGCAATTCCTTCTGGCCCCCAGATTTCTTGGGAATGGCGATCTGAGTTATTCACGCCTGGCGGTCACCCACAGGCAATATTTTACTCTGATTCCAAAAAAGGTAAATTTTGCTTATCGCTTATCCTATCAGGCAAAGTTAAGCGGCGAAATGCCTTTTTACATGCTTCCCTTTGTTTTCAATACGGCTCCACAAATGACCCGGGACGGACTTGGCGGATCTAAAACCATAAGGGGAGTTTTAAGGAACCGCGTTGTTGGAGAGGATTTTGTTTATGGAAATCTTGAGATCCGCTGGAAAGTAATCCGCACAGTGATATTGAATCAGAATATCTACTTCGCTTTGGCGGGTTTTATTGATGGGGGAATGGTAACAGGAAAATATGAGCTACAGGATCCGGATCCGATTTATCTCAACGAGGCAAATGCATGGATGTCACTGGGAGATGAGGAAAGCCTTCACCTGAGTTATGGAGCAGGGGTGCATATTGCCCTTAACGAGAATTTTATATTATCGGTCGATTACGGAATTGCAAGTGATCCCCGTGATGGAGAAAGCGGATTGTACATTGGACTGAACTTTCTTTTTTAAAATACATGCCCGACTTTATTGAGGGTGTCTAAAACGTATTTTTTAACTTTGTGTTAATAACAAATTGAAAGCATCCCTTCGTTTGCCCCACCCAAACCCTCCGGGGAGGGTTTGGGTGGGGCAAGAGGGAAGAATGCTTTCAGATCGTAAGTTCTTTTAAAAAGATTATTACTTTTTAGACAGCCTCAATAGAGTCATGCGTTTGTTCCGATAGCTATCGGAACAGAAAGTTAGAGATCAAGGCGCGCAAAAATTTTAAACCGCAGTATACTAGCGTATATGAGGATTTAAAATTTTTGCAGCAACGCCGATATCGGACATTATGGACAGACTCTAATTAGTGTCTGTCAATAGAGTCGGGTGTCTGTTCCGATAGCTATCGGAACAGAAAGTTAGAGATCAAGGCGCAGGTAGCCACTTAATATTATGGGATCCCTCGCTATTGCTCGGGATCAGTTCGACTAAATGATTTTGAAAATCAAAATCATAGTCTCACTGACATTATGGACAGACACTAATTATCTTCCACCAAGGCTTACATTCAACCCGGCAGAAACAATCCATACATTCTTATCGAGTCCTGCTTTATAATTGATTCCTGTAATATCGGAGGTCCTGGAAATTTCACCATCCTTATACATTGTGTAGGATGCTCCTATGCTCAGATCAAGCATTTCGTTAATCCTATAGCCAAAGCCACCACCAAAGGTATTTGTATTAAGACTATAGGACAGATCGCTCTGATAATTATCATTTACACCGGTAATGGTTGTAAGCCAGCCGGCACTTACCCTGAAACTTTCAGATAATGCATACTCCATTCCCAGGGCATACTCCAGAAAGTTATTGTCAATCATATTAACATCAATATCATCCGATCCGTCATAATCAACATTCTTATCAAAATAATAATGAACTCCGGTGGAAATTGTCAGTTTCTCAACGGGTTTATAAACCACTCCTCCTACCAGTTGAGCAGGCATATCAGCAATCTCTGTTTCTCCATCGGTCCATAAGCCGGCTCCCTTATCATCATAAACAGTGTTTGTTAGCTCCAGGGCAGTTTTCATTTCATATTTCAGTGAAATATTCAGTTTTTCCGAAGGGGCAATATTTACACTTATAATGGGAGTGATACCGGTTCCTGTTTGTTCCACATCGGCCTCTACACTGGAACCATCATCTATAAGGTCAGCAGCACCATTAAGCTGTGCCGCGGTTGTTGCATCGGCATAAGGAGTTCCGGCAATTGCTCTGAGATATTCTCCCGGAGGACTATAGGTGCCTACAAGATCCGGAATTGCAGGAGCAGCACTAATTCCCACGTCCCTGATATATCCTTTATAGGTATTTTTCGCGCTGACATACCGCACCCCAACTGCCACAGAAAACATGTCATTCACAGCATAGGATACATTTCCCTGGTAACCAAAATATACGGAACTGCCTTCAAAGAAAATATCAGCATCATAACCTGTAATGTTTCTGAATAAAGGATCAGTTCCTGTGGCTCCTGCAACACCCTGGTCCAAAGGGGCTAATATTGACTGAAAAGTAGGAACGAGATCTGCAATACCCGTTTCGAATGAGGGAAGGCCATCATTGAAAGTAGCACCACCCCCACCACCGATTGGATTAAACCCAACCGAGAAAGCCAGTTTACCCATATTGTATACTGCGTAAATACTTGGAAAAAACGGGGCTTTTATCTCACCGGTATATTCCCGGGGTGCATCGCTCAGTAATGGATAGTCGCTTGAAATGAGCTGGGTCTGATTTATGTACTGGTTGCTTAGAGAAAAATGAAAACCCTCATCGAGCTTAATCAATCCGGCAGGGTTGTAATACACCGCATCAATGCCAAGAGTTGCGTCTCTGGCTTGCATCCGGGTGTACATGGCACTTTGATTGGTATTGGTTACCAGACCACCGGCATAAAGACTCCCTGTCAGCAGTAAAGCTGCTGCAAAGGACAGTAATTTTTTCATAATTTTAGTTTTAAGGTTAACTTTTAAAACGCCCGAAAATCTCATGGCTTCTCATAAAAAATTGAAAAGGATCCTGATTAAAGGCGAATTATAATGATAGATAGTTTTGATTTAACATACGAATATAGACTGATTACCCCAATATGCAAAAAAAATTATGCCTGTAAATAATATAACTAAAATAATTTTGACCACATCGGACTTAACCGCTTGTAATATTAATAGTTAAAAAATACGAAATATCTTTTACGGGTTCCCGTGCTAACTAAAGAAAAGCTTGAATACCCCAAAACTAAGCCCCCATATCCTTCGATTTTCGTCCGTAATCTTTTAGGATCTTTAAATTGTCGGATTCTGTAAATTCATTTTCTTTGTGTTGAATATACATCATTTTTCAAAATTTTGAGTTATACCAAAAATTCCATGAAATATTTAGCCTTACTCGCATGTTTTTGTTAATAAATCTGATTCCTTTTCAATAACATATATGAAAGCCGAAAGATATTTCTTATATTTTGCCTTCATTAAAAAAAATAATTGTGGCACGCAGAATCGTAACCGGAGATGTACATGGTTGTTATAAAACCCTGAAAAAACTTTTAGAAGATAAGATCGGGATCACCAAAGAAGACAAATTGTTTTTTGTAGGTGATTTTATCGACCGTGGACCTTCATCGCGTGAAGTGCTCGATTTCCTTATTGACCTTAAATGGCGTGGATTCAGTGTGAATTCCGTAAGAGGAAATCATGAAGAGATGATGCTGAAAGCCTTTCACGATGAATCGTATATGCATGCATGGTATAATAATGGTGCAGAGGAAACCCTGAAGAGTTTTCAAGTACCGGATGAAATACTATTTGATTATGAAGGTATTCGTCAAATTCCAGACCGCTATGTTCAGTTTATAAGTAACATGCCCTATTATATTGAAGAAGATGGATTTCTGATCTGCCATGCAGGCTTAAATTTTCAGGCACCGGAACCCTTTGATGATGAGCAGTCTATGATCTGGATCCGTGATTTTGATTACAATCCTGATATTGTCTCTAACCGAACCCTCGTTCACGGACATACTCCTATGCCACTTGTAAGTCTTGAATACATCCTCCGCGACAATAACTCAAAGGTCATTAACCTTGACGCCGGATGTGTATATAAAGATCTTCCGGGATACGGGAATCTCCTTGCATATAACCTCGATTCCGGCGAGTATTATCATCTCGGGAATATTGATTCATAAAACAACTGAAGGCCTGGACAAATATCCATATTCTTTTAACATTTGGGAACCCGGGAAGGTATTTTCAAAAAATAACTAAAAATTCATATAATATTATTTTCATTTTTGATAATCTGGCCTGAATATTGCATTATTAGTATGCAGAAGGACAAACATTATTAATCCTACGGTTAAGAAGTTTACATCCAAAAAGTTTAACTTATATGAAGAAATAGTATAATATGAAAAGGATCTCTTTAATATCGCTGATTTTTCTTTCGACATGGATATTTTTAAATGCGGGTTCATCTTTGCCGCAAAACAGAAATATAAATTATTTTTCTCCTTCAGCTTTTATGATTGAGGCCGGTTTTTCATTAGTATTT
This sequence comes from uncultured Bacteroidaceae bacterium, assembly GCA_964426915.1. GTDB lineage: Bacteria > Bacteroidota > Bacteroidia > Bacteroidales > CAYRTD01. The sequence goes on from CAYRTD010000049.1 coordinate 7,085, forward strand.
AATTCCGATACTGCAGTACTTGCAGGTAATCAATCCAATTTTATTAATTTTGAAGAAACGGAATTATCCAACATTCCAATCCTGACAAAGGATAAATATATAACAAGTTCCGGCCATCCGGTAAATTTATCAATTCTTGAAAATGATGAAGTACCTTCCGGATACTTCCTTGAGATAATCAAGAACCCCGGAAGAGGTACTGCAGAAATAGAAGATAATACCATCACCTACACACCCTCCGGTGACAAAAAAGAATATACAGATACCATCATTTACAAAGTCAGTTCAACAGATAATTCGGACAGGTTTTCTACCGGTAAAGCAATCGTTAGAGTTCAATCAGAAGAGGAAAAAACTTCAATTGAGGATTTCAGGGTTTACCCAAATCCTACCTCCGGTTTTATTAATGTTTTTCTTCCGGGAAAAGTACTTATGGAATATGAAGTAATGATCATCGATCCTTCCGGTCAGGAAATATTACATAAAACAAACCTTTATTCTTCCTTCCCTTTCCGGTTTAATACCGAAAATCTAAGTAAAGGGATATATCTGGTCAGGATCTTAACAGACGACGAATCAACTGTAAGAAAGATCGTTGTAAACTGATTTCCCCACTCCCATTCTGAACTAAGCTATCATCTGCACGGGATTATATTCGGGTCTTTTAAAATAATCTTTATCTTTAACTTCATTTTGCTAACCCGAAAATATAATACGAAGATGATAAAAGCTTCCAGTCCGGATTCCGATTTCAAAATTCGCCACGCCAAAAAAAAAGATATTCCTCTTGTCCTCGACTTCATAAAGGCAATTGCCGAATACGAAAAACTTAGTCATGAGGTCGTAGCCACAGAAAAGGACCTGGAAAAATATTTATTCAGCGATAAGAAGGTCGCTGAGGTTGTAATAGCTTATTTAAAGGATGAACCTGTAGGTTTCGCCCTGTACTTTCAGAATTTTTCCACCTTCCTTGGCAAACCCGGGATACATCTTGAAGATCTTTATGTACATGAGAAATTCAGGGGAAAAGGATTCGGAAAAAAATTACTGACATATCTGGCGCGTCTGGCCGTGGAAAGAGATTGCGGACGTCTGGAATGGGTTGTGCTCGACTGGAATGAACCGGCAATAAAATTCTATGAATCCCTTGGGGCAAAGATTATGAATGAATGGCTGGTAACCCGGGTAACGGGGGCGGATTTGATTGAATTGGCGGGGATGTATCAGATTGACTAAGATTAGTATAGTGTCTTTCCATAAAGTGAAGCATCTGGATAGTATTGTTTTTTTTAAGAAAAAAATTACATCATAGCGTCCTGATCTTAAATATTTTCCATATTTTTGTCCTGTAACATACAAAAAGACCCGATGAAGACAATTGCTATAATTAGCAGGTTTAGCGTTCCGGCACGCCCGGTCCGCCTTTCGTAAAGTGCGCCAGCACCTTATCAGCACAAGCTGAAACCAGAAACAATTGTCATTCGAATTTCATAATTTTCTTTCAAAATGTCGGGCAAAAAAAATTATCGTACAAAAGCAATATCGCTATACCAGTCTGTTGATCTTGAATCATTATGGAAAGACCTTCGTCAGTCCATCGCCGGAGGTGATATGGATTTCACATCCATAAAATTAAGCAAAGCTATATTTCTGCTTTCGGTTCCAATGATCCTGGAGATGATCATGGAATCTACATTTGCGATTTTCGATATCTATTTTGTTTCAAGGCTGGGTGCTGATGCGGTAGCCACCGTGGGACTTACCGAATCCCTGATGACTTTGGTATATGCGATCGGGTTTGGATTAAGCATCGCTACAACTGCGCTTGTTTCCCGGAGAATAGGAGAAAAAAATAAAAAAGCTGCCTCTGTGACTGCGGTACAGGCAATTATAACCGGTATATTATTCTCATTCTTCATTACCATTCCCGGCATTTTCTATTCCAGGGAATTACTTGGTCTTATGGGGGCTACTGAAAGCATGATTGATACGGGTTATAAATATACAATGATCATGCTCAGCGGCAATGGTATTATTATGCTGCTTTTCATTATAAATGCAATATTCAGAAGTGCAGGTGATGCAGCAATTTCCATGCGCGTTTTATTTCTTGCAAATATTCTGAATATTATTCTCGATCCCATAATGATATTCGGTCTTGGACCATTTCCCGGGCTTGGGATAACAGGTGCAGCTATCGCCACCAATACCGGCCGCGGCATAGCAGTGATTTACCAGTTCTATATACTCTTCAGAGGAAATGGCAGAATTAAGCTGATGATAAGGCACTTGCAAATATCCTTTAAGCTTATTATCAGGCTGGTAAGATTATCGATGGGAGGAATAGGCCAGAATGTAATAGCTACCTCAAGCTGGATTTTTATGGTCAGGATAATAGCAGAATTTGGCAGTGAAGTTCTGGCCGGGTATACAATCGCCATCAGGATCGTTATATTTTCTCTTTTGCCTTCCTGGGGACTTGCCAATGCGGCTGCCACACTTGTAGGACAAAACCTGGGCGCGAAGAAAAAAAGACGTGCTGAAAGATCTGTATGGACTACCGGATTTGCCAATATGATCCTACTGGGATTATTTGCCATAGCTTTCATTTCCTGGCCGGGCTTCCTTATCAGTCTTTTTACAGACGAACCCAATGTAATAAAAGCAGGAGTCGATTGCCTGCAGCTCATCGCGTACGGTTTCCTCTTCTATGCCATGGGTATGGTAATGGTACAGGCATTCAATGGCGCCGGTGACACGACTACTCCAACATGGATGAATTTCATCTGTTTCTGGTTACTGGAAATTCCTTTGGCATACATTCTTGCCCTGAAAGCAGGCTTTGCCGAGCAGGGTGTATACATGGCGATTGTAATTGCAGAATCATCCCTGACAATACTGGGGGTTATCATGTTCCGAAGGGGAAAGTGGAAGGACCGGGAGGTTTAGGAGAAAAGAAGAACATGGAACTGGAAAAAAGACCGGGCAATCTACACGTTTTCTATTTCAAATGTTCTTTTTAAATTTACAGATCAAAAACTAAAATTTTCAAAATGAAAATATTATTATGCCTTATTCTCAGCCTGGTCTTATCAGGAATTTCCTTTTCACAAGTACCCACAGCTACACAGCCTGATGAAAGAATAGCGAGTTACCGGCTCCGTCGGGAAATGAAGGAATCCTCTCTGGTGAAAAATATCAAATTCAGAAACGTCGGACCGGTAGTTATGTCGGGACGTGTTACAGATCTGGACATTAACCCCTTAGATCCAGCGGAATTTTATGTTGCCTATGCTTCCGGCGGATTATGGCATACTACTAATAATGGCATTACTTTCACATCTGTATTTGATAATCAGGCGGTAATGACACTTGGAGATATAGCTGTGGACTGGAAAGAAAATATTATTTGGGCAGGTACCGGAGAAAATAATTCCAGCCGTTCATCTTATTCAGGAACCGGTATATATAAAAGCACTGATCATGGCAAAACATGGGAGCACATGGGGCTTACCGACACGCATCATACGGGAAGGATCATTCTGCACCCGGAAAATCCCGATATCCTGTGGGTAGCGGCAATTGGACATCTCTACTCACCAAATCCCGAAAGAGGGGTCTACAAATCTCTTGATGGTGGAAAGACATGGGAGAAAACTCTTTATATCGATGAAAACACAGGTGTTATTGACCTCACCATAGATCCCTTGAATCATGACATACTCTATGCCTGCACGTGGACCCGGACACGACGGGCATGGAATCTCACTGAATCCGGTGAAGGTTCAGGAATTTATAAAAGTATTGATGGTGGGATTAACTGGGAAAAAATATCCGGAGGGAATTCAGGTTTTCCTGAAGGTGAAGGCACAGGACGTATTGGATTGGACATATTCCCCGGAAATTCGAATATCCTTTACGCATTCCTTGATAATAATTTCCATCGGGAGAAAGAAGAAGAAAAAAAAGATAAGCTGACAAAAGATGATCTCAGGGCCATGTCGAAAGAAGATTTCCTGAACCTGCCGGAAGATAAAATCGCGGATTTCCTTAAGGAGAATGATTTTCCGATTAACTATACGGTAAAAACAGTGATCGAAATGGTTAGAAATGATGAAATTAAACCCCGGGCTCTTGCAGTTTATTTGGAGGATGAAAATTCGCTTCTTTTTGATACACCCATAATCGGGGCAGAACTTTACCGCTCGGATGACGGGGGGGAAACCTGGAGGAAAACCCATGAAAATGCATTGGAAGGACTTGTTTATACTTACGGATATTATTTTGGAGAAGTAAGAGTTTCTCCTTTTAATGCAGATGAAGTCTATCTCCTGGGGGTTCCCCTGATCATGTCAAAAGATGGGGGGAAAAGCTTTGAAGCGCTAAGCTCAGAAAACCTTCATGCCGATCATCACGCCTTATGGATTAATCCCTCAAGAGAAGGTCATCTGATCGATGGCAATGACGGAGGTGTTAATATCAGTTATGATAAAGGAAAGACCTGGTACAAGGCAAATGTGCCCCCTGTCGGACAGTTTTACAGTGTGAATTTTGATAACGCTGAACCTTACAATGTATACGGAGGGCTTCAGGATAATGGTGTTTGGTATGGGCCTTCCACATACGATCCCGGCAATGCATGGCATCAGCGCGGACGGGATGATTATAAATCCATTGGAGGAGGAGACGGTATGCAGGTGGAAGTAGATCTGAGAGATAACGAAACTGTATATTCCGGATCACAATTCGGCTTTTATTATCGTTATAACAAGAAAACCGGGGAAAGAACCCCCATAAAACCCAAACATAAATTGGGAGAAAGACCTTTGCGTTTTAACTGGGAAACACCGATCCATCTCTCCAGGCATAATCAGGATATTCTGTATTACGGAGCTAACAGACTTTTCCGGTCCTTAAATCAGGGTGAAGATCTGGAACCTATTTCCGGAGATCTGACCAATGGGGGTAAGAAAGGAAATGTTTCATACGGAACCCTTACCAGTATTCACGAATCGCCAATCAAATTCGGACTTATTTATACAGGCTCCGACGACGGTCTGGTCCATATCACCAAAGATGGGGGAAATACCTGGACGAATATTTCAGAAGGCTTGCCTGAAAAAATGTGGATAAGCCAGGTATATGCGAGTCATCATAAAGAAGGCAGGGTATATGTAAGCATGAATGGATACCGCTGGGATCACTTTGAAGCTTACGTGTTTCTTTCCGAGGATTATGGTCAGACCTGGAAAAATATTTCACAAGGCTTACCTGCTGAACCTGTGAATGTTATTAAGGAAGATCCGCATAAAGAAAATATGATATATGTCGGCACAGATCATAGTGTATATTTTTCCACCAATGCGGGTGAAAATTACATGATATTCAGTTCCGGACTGAGAGATGCTCCCGTGCATGATCTTGCCATCCATCCTGAAGAAAAGGACCTGATTGTCGGAACTCACGGAAGATCTGTTTTCATTGCTGATCTTGAAGAAATCTACGCCCTGGACAGCATCAAGGAAAAAACTTTATACCTTTTTGACATAAAGAAGATAAAAAGCTCAGCTCAATGGGGTAGAAAATGGAACGATTACTATCCTGCAATGGAACCTGAGACAGAAATTGCCTGGTATAGTAAACATGAAGGAAAGGTGAAAATCGAAATTCTCACTGAAAAGGGACAGTTATTGAAACTGATCGAATCTCGTAGCGATAAAGGCCTGAATTATAAAACCTATAACCTCGATATAGACGGGACATTATTAAAAGCGGCGCAGAAAAAAAATGAAGACCTGAAGGATATAAAAGCAGCAGACAATGGTGTTGTTTACCTTAAAAAAGGAAAGTATATCCTGAAGATATCCGATGGAAAGGCAGAAGCTCAGGCTATGATGGTCATTGAATAAAAACGGACAAAACGTTTCAAGTTCTTACACTGGCCTCCGGTAATCTCTTCCGGATATCCTTCAATTGTTCATAGTTCTCTATTCCAAGAGTAAAGCCATCAATAAAATCATTGCCTACATGGAAGGAAAGGCATTCATCCTTTTTATCCAAAAGTCTTCCGGCACCATAAACTTTCATCCCGACGATTCCTTTTCCGTTTTTCTTCATACGTGTTAGAACTCCGGCAACCTTTTCAACACTATCGTCCATGCTTACACCTGAAGGATTATAGCGTACCAGATCAACATCGACCCAGGGCTCATCGGCTGCAGTTTCAAGTGCGCCAATAGAATGACAAGAAATCCCATGTGCACGGATAATTCCTTGTTCTTTGGCTTCAGTGAGCGCCTCCATAGCCCCTTTCATGTTTGTATTCCAATCAGGATCTGTAACAGCATGCAATAAAACTATATCAAGGTAATCGGTTCCAATCTCTTTTCTGAACCTTTCAAGATCGTCCTTTACTCCTGCTTTTGTTTTTGAAGTTGTTTTGGTTAGGACGGTAATTTTCTCCCGGGGAACTCTTTTGAGACCTTCCTTAAGGTGTGGGTGCGACCCATACTGATCTGCACTGTCCCAGAAGGTAATCCCTTCATCATATGCAGACTTCAGAAGGTCACCAAGTCCTTTGGTCCCCAGCCGCCTTGTCTGATTGGAGCTGCCCCGCCAGCCACTTGTTCCTGTACCGATGGCCACTCTGGATGTTTCTATCCCCGATTTGCCCAGAATTATTCTGTCGTTTACGTACAATTTCTTATTCCCCGCATAAAGATGATAAGGGAAGGAAGATAGGAGTGCAGATCCTGCCAGACTATATTGTAAAAAATGACGTCTTTTCATAACTTCTTTTTAATATAACCTCAGGACAAAGGGAATTGTTCAGATTCTAATATTTTATGTATTTTGGATGAAAATTTATACCATGAAAAAAATAGTATTCTTTTTTCTGTCTCTACTGCTTATATTATTTGCATGTGTAAATCCAAAAAAATCTGATACAATGAGAAAAGCTCTACTGGTAACAGGAAACGATCACCCAGCTCACAAATGGCAGGAAACAACGCCTGTCATAAAAGAGATTCTGGAAACGGATTCCACCACCCGGGTTACCGTTACAGAAAACCCAAATGATCTGGCAACAATTACAACCGATGAATACGATCTTGTCATCCTTAATTATTGTAACTGGAAAGATCCTTCAGGACTCAGCGAAGAGGCGAAAAAAGGCTTTACCAGCTACCTGGAAAATGGTGGCGGCCTTTTGATATTGCATTTTTCAAACGGGGCTTTTCATTATTCCCTGCCCGATGCGGGAGAATCGGACTGGCCCGAATACCGAGAAATTGTTCATAAGGTATGGGACCATGATAAAGGAAGTGTGCATGATCCTTATGGAGTTTTTAAGGTAGAAATAACAGGTGTTAATCACTTCATTACTCAGGGAATTAATGATTTTGAAACTGAAGATGAACTTTACTATAACCAGAAAGGAGAAGAAGAACTCCCTGCACTCTTTACCGCAGTTTCCAGGCAGAGCGGAAAACCGGAACCTCTGGCATGGGCATATACCTATAAAAACGCCAGAGTATTTCAGACCTTGCTGGGCCATGGCCCTGAATCCTATGAACCTGAAGCTTACCGAAAAATATTGAGACGAGCGGCAGTTTGGGTGACGGAGAGATAGCCTATACCATGTCGTACGCAGAAATATAAGCAGGCTTTTCAAAAAATTCCTTTTTCTCATCTACAGAAAAATTATTGAAGGTAATCCTGACATCTACTTCATTTTTCCCGAAGGCACTTCCTGTAAAACCACAATCTAAGTGCTGTTCCAGTTTATGAAAAAGATCGCATTCCGTATCCACCCAGGTCATGGCAAAATGTGTTTTAAAATGATTACATATATTTTCAAACAATTTATTTAACTCCTGTTCGTGTCCCTCTTTGTACCAAATGCCTTCAACGGCAAGAAAACGGAATCTTTCCGGATTAAAATAATTTCGAACATATGGCAGACAGGGCAGAATTCTGAGTAAAAACTTACTGAATTTAGCCCTCATCTCCAAAATACGCCAGAATTCGGGATGTACCTGAGCTCCGGCAATAATCTCGCCTTTTCTTTCCAGTACAAAATAATTGTTATTGATGAAAAGATTATCCCCGGTGAATAATTTGTAATCTTTGTAAAACTGTTGAATTCTTTTTTTCATTTCCGGCAGTTCTTCGCTCTTCAATCTCCTGAATCCATCGCTTTTATCAAAAACAAACCTGCTAAAAACAAAGGTTTGGTATTTTCTTACGGTTACCGCCCTCATCTGCCCGCTGAAGTTCATGGAACGAAAATTTCCTCTCTCTACATAACCATATACCAGAGATTTTTCCTCCGGATCATAATCCTCACCAAACATCGAAGGACGCTCTATGTAGGGCAAAATGAAATTTCGTATAACATTTATTCCCTTATCCCGCTCCCTGTATCTTTCCTTTTTTTGAGCGCCGGAACGAAGGGGAGCCCTGATGGAAAAATATCTTATATACCAGCTATTTACAAACTCATTATCCAGGGGAATCTTCCTCTTTAATAATCCGATCGATCCAAGAATTTTATCCTTTATGCAAAGTACTATGAAATAGATATCCTTTATATGAGCAAGTTTTTCTTCAATTTTACCATGCTGATAGCGTAACCGACCGGGTGTGCCTAATACGGCAGATTTTATGTGCGCCACGATTTCCGGATCGGCTCTCCGGGAGGCTTCCAACTGAAGGATAGGACTGGAATAAATAATTTTTCGGTCAGACATGGGCTTAGACTTAGACGGTAAAGATAAAAAAAGTGCCCGCTCTTCTCTGAAAAGAAAGCATGCCTCTATTCAGTGAAAGCAAAAAATCCGGGAATCACCCCGGTGCTGAAACTATCGATTTTTTCCCCGGAAGAATTATAGCGAAAGGCTATTCCCCTTTGCAGGTAATCAATTGCATCACTGCAATAAATATCAGAATTATGTGGATCAATACCCAAACCGTAAAAAAGACGGCTTTTTCCTGAGATGAAAGCTTCCTGGGGAAGCTGCCCTGCATCTAATGGCATTTGGTATATTCCCGATGAAGAGGACTCCCCTCCCCAGCTTCCCCCGAGATAAAACAGACTGTCTTTAGTGCTGTTTATGGACAATTCCGTAGGTGATGCAGAAAGGTCTGAAAAGATATATGAGCGTGAAACTGATAATGAAGCAGGATCGATTTTCAGAAGCCTGGCGTTTTCATGTCCTGCAAAGTTTCCCGGGTATCCCCCATCACACAGAACCCATAAATTACCATCCCGGTCAGACACCATGCTGTTAGGCTGAATTCCTGTAGTAAGGGAATCTGTAACACGCATCTCATCCAGACTGATTTTATACAGTTTGTTATTGAAAGACCATGAAGCCGCATATACATGATCATCCAGCACGATGATTTGTTCTGTGGTACCTCCAACCGGAATACGTCGGGAAATACTGTGAGTATGAACATTAACAATAGTCATATTTTTCTCATATAAGTCTGATACAATTGCCAGTGAATCAGAAATAAACTCCATGTATCTTGGAGCGCTTAGTCCGGCAATAGTGCCGGAATGCTGTAAAGTTCCCGTATGGAATATCAGTATTTTTCCCGAATTGGAAACGGTCATAAATGCAAGACTATCCCTGATAATCAGCGATTGGGGAACATCTCCGACAGGGAAATCATTTTTCGAAAGGAAGATGTTGTTGCTAATTTGCATTGAATCGGGCTTGTAACAGGATAAAGAAGCATTGCCTGAAGCATAATTTCCCTCGTTTATAATGATCACAGCTCTGCCGTAAAAGTTTTCCTTGATATCTGGCCTAACCGATATTTCTGTGCAGGAAGTCATCAGGACAATAAAAAGTCCCGCCCCGATAAATTTATAATTTTGAAAAATAGTTAAACGCATCGATTGTTCTTAATTCTAAATTTTTACAAGTAAAAAAAAGAGAATCTCCCTTCTTTTCACCAACCTATTCCTTAGTGCTTTCCATAGAGTCCGTTTAAAAATCGATTTTAAAAAAAACAGTAAAATTCCTTCCCGGCATGGGCCTGGAATTTATTACCTGATAATCTGTGTCGGAAAGATTTTTTATTTCCACACCAGACTCTGTTGTAAAACCTGCAATTTTAAATCTCCCGGCAATTTCTAGCTCCTGGATCATATATGGAGAGAGTGCCTGAAAGGGATCGTTATCAGTAGTTGTATAACGTTTACCGCTGGCAAGAAATCCATAACCCAACTCTAAATACCTGAATTTCAGTCGACAGTTAAAATTCGACCTGTGAACAGGAATATAAATAAGCTGCTTTCCTGCAGAAGCATCTTCCAGATTATTCATCCCTTCGTTGCTCGTGCGTGTATAGGAATATGTTCCCGCGATATGCAAACTCAGAAAACCGAAATCCAGATCAGAAATGAGCTGGTATTCCAGACCACGGCTCCTGACCCGCTCGACATTCTCCGCCTTCCAGAATCCATATTCACCGGGCTTCCACAATATCCAGTTATTTATGGTAGAAAGAAAAGTTGTAAGTGAAGTTTGAAGGCTGTATCCATCATATCCGAGTTCGTAATTAACCGACAGATCTGATGAATAACTATCTTCAGGCCTGAGATCGGGGTTCCCTCCGGGTATCCAGTAAAGATCATTTAATCCGGGAAAATTATAATTTCTGCTGATATTGGACTTAAAATCAATTCCGGGCAATGCTTCCGGTGAATATTCAACTCCTGCAGCAGGCATCAAGGGACTTTGTTCCTTTCCGTAAATATCGCTTCTTAATAAAGTATAAAAAGAGAGAGGAATATTGAGTTCATGATGAAGAGAAAGAACAACGCCCGCCTCCGGTCGTCCAACATCAAAACCTGTATTATTTTTTAAATCATTATACTTCCCTTTGACGTAAGCCATGTTTATCATTCCTTTTATTTTGGTGGAAGTATAAACATCTGCTTCTGCCTCGTAACGTGTGTGAATATTCAGCGAATTTGACCGGCTATTATGAATGGTATTGAAAGACTCATTTAGTCCGAGATAATAATCAAGTTCATTTTGTGAAAAGCCTGTGCTTATCCTTGAAATAACCTTACCTCCGTAATATTTCCATTTTCCAAGTATTCTGTATGACTGATCCTGCTGATTTTCCAACCTGGAGGGTCCCATATAGGACATAACGGGAGCAAAGTTTCTGTCGGCAGACTGTATCCAGCTATGCAGCGAAAAAATACCTTTATCAGGAGTTTTTAGAAACATATCGCTTTGGATTCCTTTTCTGGCAGAGGAAGAAGCTTTCAACTTCTCCGTATTCCATAATCCGTTTGCAGTATTCAGATATTCGAAATTATTGTCCGATGATCTTCTGAATGCCCTGAGGCGAATGAAAAAATTGTTCTTTCCACCTGATACTTTCACAAAACTGTGATGGGTATTGAAGCTCCCCGATTTCTGAAATAAAGTTGAACTGATACCGTCCTTCCATTCGGGAAGTGAATTGATATGTACACTCCCCCCCAGCGCACCGCTTCCATGCTGCAGGGAACTACTGCCATGGTAGATCTTCACCTCATCTGCAAAAGATGCCGGTATCAGGGAAAAATCAACCTGTCCTGCTGAAGGATCATTAATTTTCATATCATTCCAGTAAACTTTTGTATGGTTGGCAGCCGTGCCTCTGAAAGAAGCTGTGGAAAGTCCTCCATATCCGTATGACCGAATATAAATGAGGCTTTTTGAGGATAATAACGAGGAAAGATCCTCAGATAAGTTACGGGAAAGTGAGATACTGTCGATCTCCGAACTGATAAGTCCTTTCTCACTCTGTGGACCCTTTGAAAAAACTATTACTTCATTTATACTGATCACTGTATCCATAACATCCTGGGCACTCACCCGGCTAAATGTCAGGGCAGCAATCAGAATACACTTTAATGGCAATATGTAATTCCTTTTTTTCAATTCCCTATTGCTTAATAAATTTTTTTGTTCTTATGCTTCCGTCAGATTGTGCCTTTAAAAAATATATACCCGGGGGTAGATCTGATACCCTGATGATTTGAGCTAATGGGTGTTTCGGGATCTGTTTAATAATTCTTCCCTGCACATCACATATAACTATATCAGCCCTCCCCTCTGCCCTGATATGGAAATAATCTGCAACAGGATTTGGATACAGACTTAGATGTTTCTGTGGCTCACGAAAATCCGTAGTGTTAAGCAATGAACCGGATTCCTTGATCCTGACCGGATCGGAAAGGATCTGACCATTTTTTGCAGAAGCGTATATTACCAGATCCATATCCCGGCTTATTTCCAATATTCCATTACTATCAACACTAACTTCTTCATTTTCAACTACCCAGCTAATAGCTTCTTCAGGCACATATCGGCCATTTTTAAAAAAATATGCTCTTAATTTTAAGGGGCCGGGAGTAATCGTATCAGGAATATCTTCAATGATCAAAATTTCGTTTGGACCTGAAACTTCAACTGAAGGGTCTGTTAGTCTTCCAAACCTGAGTTCAGTTGATATTTCACCCAGAACGCCTGGAATGCTGTACAAAGCGGTTTGGACTTTTACAAAATGTGCAGTATCCAAATCAACATAATGGCCTTCTTCATTCACTGCCCATGAAAGGTCAAAAGGGTCTCCGCCATATCCTTCTGTTTCTTTCGTATAAGGATTATCAGGATAATTTAAATCCGGATTGCCTGAAGGATTATTATCGGCAAATCCAAATCTCCTGGGCAAGGACTTAATCCCTTCTCCCGAATCGTTATTTAGTTTGCCTCTGATCATAATGCTGTTAAACTCACAGCTATCCTGATAAAATTCAGCAGAAAACATTTCTTCCGGATAATAGGGCTGCACGTGAAAAGAATTATGCAGTACATATCCGGATTCTTCCAGGTTATTCACCCATTTAATATCACCGGATGAACTTTGAGGCTGATAATACTTTATTTTATGGTCCTTATCGGTAGTCGAAAAAAAGTAATCACTACCTGCAAGCAGATACCATGTATCATCAGCAATTCCATTATTATTTTCATCTTTCATCACATAAACGGCAGCAGGTTCTGCCCATTCGGGAAGGCTATTACCAAAAAGCGTAAAATCGACTCCAAAAGGGTGATTTTCATTATTGGTTATGGGGGAACTAAAACGAAACACAATATACCCACCCATCGAACCAAGAGATACAAGACCGGGATCCTCCCCCCTTATCGTGAACGCTGCATCCGGACTACCTGTAGATAAGAGATTTATGAACTGCCCCGGAGCCGGATTATATTTAATGATCTCCTCAATAAATTGCGAGTCGGCCACTGAATAATTCAGAAGAAGAATAAGCGCTATAGTGACATATCCTTTCATTTTAACTCCCTGGTAAAAGTTTGACGGGATTTCTCACTTCTCTCCAGTCGCATATCATTAAGGCAAGCGATACAGAGGCAACCGGTATAAGACTCAGAAATAAAAGCAAGATCTTCAAATGAAAGTGGAACTGTAAAACAGCTACATTTGCTGATATCATCATTCCGGCATTCAAATTCCTTATCGCAACGAGCACAGTTTTTGATCATCATTAATTGCTTTGCGCAACAGGAATCGTATTTATTGAGGATTTCTGCTGCATTTTCAGTGAGTTTTTTGATTTTGCAGCAGACATTGTACAGGTGGGTCCAATATGTCTGATTCGCATCCTGTTCTCCGCAGACTGCAAAATCAAATTCCATTGGCAGGTCTTCTGACTTATTCCGGTTTCTGAAACCTTCCCATCGCTAAAACAGTGGTATACATTCAGAAACTTTTGTCAGCCTTGGGCTGACGGAAATCACAGCAGCGGGAACTGTTGCCGTTTTTCCGCACACAAAAAACTGTTACTGCGGATCACGGCATTCCCATTTAATCCCATATAGGGAACCAATGATTTACAAATCTAAGAAAAAAAGAACTATTTTATTAAAAACAATTTATTTTTTTTCCCTTCGGTCTCTGTAACTTCAAAGACTAAAAAAAATAAAAAACATATCAGTCTGAGAAAAACATTTTGCAAATCGGATGAAAAAGTCTTAATTTTGAAAATACTTAGAGGACATTATTGGACAGGGACATGAATACCAGTCATCCATATAGTTCAAATAATCAAAAATTACAAAACGTTGGTCATATTAAATTTTATAAAAAAATAATAATCTCTAATATTGAAAACAAATCAAAACTACGCGTCATGAAAAGAAATCTATTTGCATTAGCTCTTGTTTTTTTATTTACAAGCTCTCTTAAGGCTCAGGAATTTGAAGAAGGCGATAAGGTACTCAATCTAGGAATAGGATTCGGTTCCTCTTTTTACACAGGTACATTTTACAACGCATCCATCCCTCCTGTCTCAGCTTCTTTTGAAGTTGGCGTCAAAGACGGAATACTTGATGAAGGGTCAATAGGAGTTGGTGGGTATCTTGGTTTTTCAAAATACAAGTGGGAATACCTGAATAATTACGGATACAATTACACCAATTTCATTATCGGTGCACGGGGTGTATTTCATTATCCTTTTATTGATAAGCTTGATACTTATACCGGAGTTTTACTCGGATTCAGAGTCGTTTCAAGCAACAGTTTCGGAGACCCGACAGGTGGTTTTAATAATTACACAGCTTCTTCAAGCGGTATTGTTGGCTCATGGTATGTAGGCGGAAGATATTATTTTTCCGAATCACTTGCAGCGATGCTTGAGCTGGGATATGGTATTAGCTATATTAACCTAGGTATTGCCTTAAAATTCTAGAAAAAATTATAGTTTAATTCTACTTTGACACATTAAAAAATCTTCCTGTTTTTTACCCTGAATCCCTAAAGGGAACAGGAAGATTTTTATCCTTTCACCCTTTAGGGCCGGGGTAAAAAGGATAAAAATCTCATTAAGTCTAAATCTGTCAAAGTAGAATTAACTGACTTTTTTTATAGAGTATACAAAAATATTTTCATGGAAAGCGGTGGTTTTAGATTATAACCACCGCTTTTTTCTGAAATACCATAAAAGAATCACCAGAAGTATTACTATCAGCCCCCAGAAATAAAAATATCCGTATCTCAGACTAAGCTCAGGGATATAGTCAAAATTCATTCCGTACACGCCAGCTATAAAAGTCAGCGGTATGAATATGGAAGCAAAGATCGTCAACACCTTCATCACCTCATTCATTTTATTGCTCATATTGGTATTATAGATATTGAGGTGATCGGAAACCATATTATTGTACAGTTCGATAGCATCAGTGGTCTGTTCAACAAGATCGTTCAGATCCCTGAGATATTGTTCATTAATTTCCTGGAAATAGCTATCCTCCCCCCGCAATACCTGGTACATGATCTCCCGCACCGGCCGGATCTGCTTTCTAAGAAAGTTCATTTCCATCTTAAAATTAAAAATCTCTTTTGTAAGGTTAGAGTTGCTATCATCAAATAATTTCACACTAATATCTTCAATTTCTCTTCCAACAGCCTCAACAATGAACAGGTAATTATCAATAATCGTATCGAGCAGGGCATACATCAGGTAATCATTATTGTTCAGACGATGTCGCCGGTTTGATTGTCTGATACGTCCTCTTACAGGATTAAAAAGATCTCCGCGTTGTTCCTGAAGAGTAAGAACATAATTTTCCCCAAGCACCATGGTTATCTGTTCAGATTCTATACTTTTCTCCTCCATGTCATACCCCAGCATTTTAAGTATAAACCCGTTATATGTGGGTCCGTTCTCATAAACAGGTTGCTGATCGGTATTAAGAAGATCTTCGAGAAAAAGCGGACGGAGTTCGAGAATTTCACCCAAACGGGCAATCATCCCCACATCATGAATTCCATAAATATTGATCCAGGAAACTTTTTGGTTTTGTATGGAGGGAATAATCTCATTAATATCCAATATCTCCCTTTCTTCCAGATCATTTTCATCATATTCGATTAAATGAATCACAGGTTCCACCATTTTCTGTTCACCGATAAAGATAAGTGAACCCGGGGCTTTCCCTGTTGAGGCGGATCTGTCTTTGATAAAACGTGCCATGGTGTTGTTTTTTTATGCAAGATAGGAAATATTGGGGAATGGGATTTGGGAGGAGGGAGTGGGGAGTGGGGAATGGGATTGGGGAGTGGGTTTGGGGAGAGGGATTTGACTTAAGTGACTTGAGCGAACGAAGCGACTTGAGCGAACGAAGCGACTTGAGCGAACGAAGCGAGGGAAACGTACCAACTTAAACTCATAAACCATAACCCATAAACCATTAAAAGGTGATCGGTAATCGGTGTGACAGCGATAGCGAAGGAGGAAACCCATAAACCATAAACCTATAAACCCATAAACGCTATTCAAAAAAGTGTGTCACTGTTTTGCCTTTCTGATATTGTAATTGGTCCAAACCGATCACACCGATCACCGGTCACCGATCACCGATCACCGATCACCGATCACCGACCTTTCCTATAAACCCATAAACGATTAAACGATTCAACCTATACTTCAACTCCGCTCCTCAGCAACCATAAACCCATACCTGTCTGCCGCAGCGATAGCGAAAGAGGAAACCCATAAACGATTACCTGCCCGCGGTCCGTCGCCATGCGCCTACGCTGTAGCTTCAGCGCAAGCGTAAGGCTATGGCCGCCGGTGACCGACGCGCTGGCTTATGCTTCGGCAGGCGGGAACGATTAAACGATTCAACCATTCTCAAACCTTGTCTGAACCATGATTTACATGATTTAAGGATTACCATGATTTTTTAAGGAATTGAGGATTAGGGGCCTAAAAAAGAACAATTATTAAACCTATAAACCAGTAGGCAGGAGGCAGAACGACCTGAAACAATCCTGACCGCGTCCACCGTAGCTTCAGCGAAGGCGGAAACAACCCGAAACCCATAAACCCATAAACCTATAAACCTATAAACCCATAAACCCATAAACCATAAACCCATAAACCCATAAACCCATAAACCTATAAACCCATAAACCCATAAA
>CAYRTD010000050.1:0-23951 GCA_964426915.1 uncultured Bacteroidaceae bacterium
ACATGCCACCTCCCCAGCGCCGGATCATAAAATCGGAACCCATAATCGTACCAGTGAATTCTTTCAACAGCATCATAATCATTATAAGGAAAGTTTCTCGTCATAACTGTTAATAATAGACACTAATTTTTCTGGCTTTTTTGATTTGGTTAATTGCTTCCTGATAGGTTAGTCTGTAAATTTCTCCTGATGTAGTATCAGATATCTTCAGTGTCTGGTAATCGTATTGATCCAGGATATCCAGTGCATAAGAGTAATCGGTAATTATATCCAACAGGCCCTTTGTCTCAATGTTAGTTAACTTTTTAGCTCCGATAGAGTTTCTGATAATCCTGACGGTTTCCTGGAGACTCTCGAGCATCTCATTCTTCTTTTCGAGTGCTTTTTTATTTATTGCATAACCTTGTAAAAGGTATTCCCGGAGGACTTTATTTGCCCAGATCCTGAACTGGGTACCCTGTTTAGATTTTACTCTATAACCAATCGAAATAATTACATCAAGATTATAATAGTCAACCAAATATATTTTACCATCGGAAGCAGTTGTTGCATTTTTTGCAACAACTGAATCCCTGTTGAGCTCTCCCTCGTTAAAAATATTTTTAATGTGTCTGGAAATGACACTTTTATCACGGTCAAATAATTGTACAATCTGATTAAGATTCAGCCATACGGTTTCTTTTTCTACCGTTACAGAAATCTCAGTGTTCCCGTTAACCTGGTATATTTTTATTTTTGACATTAATCTTGTATGACAATAAAGATAATCATTTTTCTGGCAAATGAGATCGATGTAACCTCAGATTACCTGATGGATGGTTCTGTGGACCACTGTGCCTTGGAAAGCATTTCCAATAAGGAACTGCTAAGCTTGTTCCAAATACCCATTAGAACTTTTTTCCAACAAATCATTTTACTATTTTTAAGTTCTAATTAGGTGCTTGTGAGAAATTTACTTTATATAATATTTATTATCTTACCTTTTTCGCTTTTCGGGCAGATAAAAAGCATTGGAGTGCCTGAGATTAAAAATTACCCGAAATCTTTATATAACGCAGGGACACAAAACTGGGGCATATCTCAGGATGTAAATGGCTTTATGTATTTTGCCAATAATGAAGGGGTATTGATCTTCGACGGACTTCACTGGCACCTGATTCCAGTTTCAAAAACCAAACCCATACGTTCCGTGTTTTCTGATTCAGAAAACAGGGTCTATGTCGGACTACTTAATGACTTTGGATACCTTCAACCCGACGACAGCACAATGTATTCCTTTGTAAGTCTTAGGGATTTATTACCTGCGGAAGTCGGAGACTTCGATGAGATATGGAAGATCTATCAGATCAAGGATAATATTGTTTTCCAATCATTTGATTATCTGTTTTTCTTAAACAATAATAAAATAACTGCAATCGAACCTGAAAACAGGTTTAACTTCGCTTTTAATGTAAAGGGGAACCTGTTTGTTCAGGATATTGGAACGGGATTACATGAATATAAGGATAATGCTCTGGTTAAAGTTCCCTGGTCAGACCAGCTCAGAGATTTTGAAATTTGGGAAATTCTACAAAATAATACCGGCGAGCTGCTGATCTGTACAAGCGGAAATGGCATATTCAAATATGCAAATGGATCTCTGGAAAAATGGAATGTACCGGTAAATGCGGTACTAAAAGAAAACAAACTATACAGTGCCCGGAAAATTAAACAGAATTACTTCGCATTTGGCACCATCCTGGATGGACTCGTCATTGCAGATGAAAATGGAACCATTATCCAACAAATTAACCGCAGTGATGGCTTACAAAATAATACCATTTTGAGTCTGTATTCAGATAATTCACAAAATCTTTGGCTCGGGCTGGATAATGGAATCGATTACGTTGAAATAGATTCCCCAATAAGCTATTTTACAGGCTTCGACGGCCTCGGGACAGGTTATTGCTCAAGTATATTCAACGGGAAACTTTATTTAGGAACTAACCAGGGACTCTTTGTAAGAAACCTGGAAGGCATTTCAATGTCAGATAAGGGTTTTCGCCTGGTAGAAAATACCGCAGGACAGGTATGGTCTTTAAAGGTTTTCGACAACCAGTTAATCTGCGGACATAACTATGGAACCTTTATTATTAAAGATGAATTCGCACAAAATATCAGTAAGGAGGAAGGAGCCTGGAAATTTATCCAGCTGGAATCGGATCCGGATTATTTGATGGGAGGCCATTATAATGGTCTGGTTTTATTTAGAAAAGAAAATAATAAATGGAGATATTACAAAAAAGTAAAAGGATTCAATGAATCCTGCAGGTTCCTTGAACAGGACCGGGAAGGGAATATCTGGGTAAGTCATGGTGCAAAAGGAGTTTACCGGATTATCCTGTATGAAAGCAAGGACAGTGTTATTAATTATAAACTTTTCAACACGGAGAACGGTCTCCCGGATAATGAACAAAACATAGTATTCAGCCTGAATGAAGATATCATCCTTTCCACCAAGGAAGGTATTTATATTTATAACTTCAGAACAGACGATTTTGAGCCTTCAGAAAAGTACATGGACATTTTTAGAATAAACAGCCGGTTAAAGACCTTTGAAGTCGACAACTCGGGTAACATATGGTATATCGCCCAAAATGAATCCGGGTTTCTGAGACTAAATGCAGATAGCACCTTTACCAAGATATATAAACCTTTCAAAGAACTAACCGGGAAATATGTGAATGAGTTTGAATTTATCTATCCTTATAATGATAATCATATCATTACCGGATTGGACAATGGCTTTGCACATTACTCTTCCAGCCAGCCCAAATCTTATTCATCATCTTTTAAATCCTATATTACGAAAGTTGAATTAATGTATATTGATTCGGTAATAAGTTTTCAGCAAATCATTGATTCTGAAAATGAATTCATCTTTCCCTTTAATAAAAATTCTTTCAGGTTCCATTACACTTCTCCCTTCTTTGAAAATATTGAAAAACTGAAATTCAGTTTTTATCTTGAAGGATTTTCTGAGACCTGGTCTGATTGGTCAAATATCAGTTTCAAAGATTTTACCAATCTGTATGAAGGGGATTATAGTTTTAAATTAAAGGCGAAAAATGTATATGATGTTGAAAGTAGTATCACATCTTTCAACTTTAGTATTGCTCCTCCATGGCACCGCACCTCATTTGCCTATTATGGCTATGTATTTATTTCTTTGATTCTTTTATTTGTAATCATACGTTTTGTTCATATTCAGGTTAAAAAATCAAAGAAACGAGAAAGAATGAAACATCAATCTGAATTACAAAAAAAAGAGGAAGAATTCCAGCGACAGTCATTGATTTCGGAAAAAGAAATTATTCGTTTAAGAAATGAGAAACTCCGTGCAGATATGGTTCACCGGGATAAGGAGCTTGCAAACCAAACCATGAATATCATTCAGAAAAACAAACTGCTCTCAAAGTTGAAAGAAGAACTTGACAGGATGCAAAGATCCACCGATGATGCCCAGTTGAAAACAAAAATGATCGTTTTAAATCGCCGTATTATTAAAGAAATTGACAATAAACAGCAAAACCAGGTCTTTAAAACTTACTTTGAAGAGGTTCATGAAAATTTTTTCGACAGGCTTAGGGAAATACACCCGGATCTTTCACCCAGAGATCTTCACTTAAGCGCCTATATTCGCATGAATCTCAGCTCTAAAGAAATCGCTGCTCTCCAGAATATCACCTCCAGGGGAGTCGAAATTGGAAGGTATAGATTAAGAAAAAAGCTTAATCTGTCAAGAGAAACCAACCTCTCAACCTACCTGTCTAATATTTAAACGCAACAAAAATTCACTATTAAAATTTTTTGTTGTGGTAATATAGAGGGTATATAATTACGTATCATCCTGTCTTTCTGTTTTTTATACTAGCTATGATGTATTTATGATGTAGTAACATCAAGCATTTGATGTGTTTTTGTAGAGTCGGATAATTAGGTTGGATGACAACCTGGTAATAAATTAGCTTTCAGTTTTACCACTAATTATAAACACTAACTATATGAAAAAAATTCAACTCTTTCTTTTCCTTCTATTTTTCTCTGTGGGTATTATTGCCCAACAAATTACAATAGAAGGAACAGTTACAACTGCTGATGACGGGCAACCACTTCCCGGAGCCACAGTTATTGAAAAGGGGACATCAAATGGTACCACTACAGACCTTGATGGGTACTACCAGTTAAGTGTTTCCCGGGAGGCTGTTATACAATTTTCTTTTGTAGGTCTGGAGACCCAGGAAATTCCTGTTAACGGACAGACCGTAATCGATGTGGCCCTAAAAACAGCTGCAACAGATCTGGATGAAATTGTGGTCATCGGCTATGGAGTTCAAAAGAAAAGTCTCGTGACGGGTGCAATTTCAAAAGTGAGCTCTGAAGATCTCCAAAAAAACCAGGTAAGGGTTGAGCAAGCCCTTCAGGGGAAATCCGCAGGTGTTAATATAATGCAGGAATCCGGATCACCTGGTGGAGGAATAACTGTTAGAATACGAGGCACAGGGACGAATAAAAATTCCAATCCACTTTTTATTGTGGATGGAATGAGAACCGGTGGTATAGAATACTTAAATCCCAATGATATAGAATCAATTGAGATACTAAAGGACGCAGCTTCTGCTGCGATTTATGGAGCAGAGGCAGGAAACGGAATTATACTGGTTACAACAAAATCAGGAAGCAGTGGTAAATCAACAATTAATTATAATGGCTATTACGGCGTTCAGGAAGCCCGGAATTTCAACGAGGTCCTTAATGCAAAGGAATATGCTACCTATTACCGGGAAGGGCTGGAACATGAAATCCGGAACCAGTATATTGGACTCGAAATTCCGGATGCACTCCTGAACAGATTGCTGGATACATCCTACCCCTTCAATCCGGATACACTTGGAACAGGAACCGACTGGATGGGACAAATCTTCAGCCCTGCCCCTTTACAGGAACATAACATCTCAATATCCGGGGGAAATGATAAAACTTCTGTTTTTTTATCAGGTTCATATTTCAATCAGGAAGGAATCGTTGGCGGGGAAAAAGCCCGATTTGACAGGTATACAGCACGCTTGAACGCAAGTCATAAACTTAAAGACTGGCTCACGGTAGGTGGTAGACTTTCTTATACCCATTTTGAAAGAAAATCCATTGATGAGAACAATGAGTTCGGAGGCGTGATTACCAATGCTATGAATATAGATCCTTTAACCCCGGTTTATTATGACGATATCAGTGGACTCCCGGATAAATATGTAAACCAGATCTTTGACAATTTTGATAATATAGAGAATTCTTCTCTCAGAGCACCGGGAGATAAGGGATATTATGGAATGTCTAAATACGTGCAAAATGAGATCAGAAATCCAATTGCACAAATGGATAATACCCATAATGAGTGGTATACCGATAAATTTCTGGGGGGTGTAAACCTGGTTCTAACCCCGATTGAAGGACTTTCCATCCGGTCGGCCTATGATATTGATCTTTCATATGGAAACAATAATTATTGGACTCCCGAATTTTACTATCATTCCATTAACTTTAATTACCTGAGCAGTGTAAACCAAACTGTCGAAAGATGGTATACCTGGCAATGGGAAAATACCGCTACCTATAGAAGGCAATTTGGAAATCATAATATTACTCTCCTTGGTGGTAATACAATGAGGGACTATAATTATTACTTTTTTGGGGGCCTGGGTGAAGGACTTCAGGAAGAATCCTGGAATTTTGCTGTATTTGATGCTGTGCTCAGTGACTCAACAAAATCTGCTGTTTCCGGAAGGAGAAACCAGGATAACCGGTTGCTTTCATATTTCGGGCGTTTGCAATATGATTATGATGATCGCTACCTGTTGGGCTTAACATTACGGTCAGATGCGTCATCGAAACTTAACAGGGAAAACAGAACACAATACTTCCCTTCTGCTTCATTCGGCTGGGTTATATCCAATGAAGACTTCTGGAACTTTACTCCGGTCAATTTCTTCAAACTTCGCTTAAGCTGGGGCCAGAATGGATCCATCCAATCTCTTGGCAATTTTGAATATGTTTCCACAATTTCCAGTTCAGCTGAATCCAGCTACTATATTAGCGGTGGAACCCGACTCGCAGGTGCAGAGCCTACAGCCCTTAGTAACCCTGAATTAATCTGGGAAACTTCCGAGCAAACAAATCTTGGTGTTGACCTTCGGTTCCTGAATAACAGGCTTGCTTTTACTGCTGACATTTACACTAAAAAAACCATTGGCCTTATTACTACAGCCTCAATACCGGAATATGTGGGCAACAATAAACCTAATGCAAATGCAGGTGATATTACAAACAGGGGGATTGAACTGGAACTGAGTTACCGCGGGCAGGCTGGTGAATTTAAATATAATATCGGAACCAACCTGGCATATAATAACAATGAAGTCACCAACCTTTCCTCTCCCCTCTTAGGTGCAAACCTTGGGGTTTCAGGCGCATTAACCCGTTCGGACCAGGGATTTCCGGTCTGGTATTTCCATGGATTCCAGGCCGATGGGATCTTCAATTCATTAGAAGAAATAGAAAATTATACCAATGAAGAAGGAAAACTCATACAACCAGCAGCAATTCCAGGGGATGTAAGATTTAAGGACCTCGATAAAAACGGAGTTATAAATGAGGATGATAAGACATTGATAGGTAGTCCGCATCCGGACTATATTTACGGAATTAATGCCAGTCTGAGTTATAAAGGATTTGATGCTTCGATCCTTATCAATGGTACCATCGGAAACGAAGTGTATTTTGGAGCATACAGAACGGATTTGAATAAAAATAATAAGCCGGCTTTCTTTTATGAAAAAGCATGGACACCCGATAATCCTACTGGTGAATTTCCGCGTTACACCGTAAATGATAATAATAACAACTTCTCTCATAACAGCCTATTTGTGTTTGATGGTAGTTACATCCGTCTTCAAAATCTTGAACTGGGTTATTCCCTGAAAGGTTCTATACTGGAAAGACTAGATATCCAGACCCTGAGGGTCTATGTTGCAGGGCGAAACCTCTTTGTGCAAAGCAATTACCCTGGAGCAGATCCGGAAATTGGAAATTCCACCGGTGGAGATAACAAAACCAGTATAGGTGTTGACAGAGGTTTATACCCAAGACCCAGAATCATATCATTCGGAATCAATCTGTCATTATAAAAAATTAGCATAATGAAAGCAATAAAAATATTATTGATTACACTATTAATAACCACTATTGGTTGTTCAAAAGACTGGCTTGAACTTGAACCGGTCGGAGAAAAACTTGAATCCAACTTCTATAAAACAGAATCAGAAATATTTCAGGGCTTAATAGCTACCTATTCCATGTTGCAGCCTAAATATTTTTCAGGTTGGTCATCCTATTATTTCCTGGCCAACTTCCCGTCCGATGATTCTGAAGTGGTTGGCGGTGGGCCTAACGACAGGCCTGAATACCATGAAGTATCAGATTTTACCATGCTTCCTACAAACTCTGCTGTTCTTCAGCTATGGAGAAGAGGATATTATGGAATTTCAAGAGCGAATACCGTCATAATAAATGCAGACCCGGAAGCTTCAAAAAAATCAGTAGAATATATCGCAGAAGCAAAATTCCTTCGTGCCTACTTTTATTTTGAACTGGTGAAATTTTTTGGCGACATACCCCTGATTACCAAAACCTTGTCTCCCAGCGAATACAATCAGGAAAGGGTGCCGACATCTCAGGTGTATGAGCAGGTAATCGAAGATCTGAAGGAGGCAATCCCTGATCTCGCAGTTTCACCGGATGAAAAATACAGGGCTACCAGAGGAGCTGCTCAGGCTTTACTGGGCAAAGTTTATCTCTATATGGCTTCACCCTATTATCACCAGCAATATAATTTTGAATTAAGCAGAACAGATTATTATAACCTTGCCATTGAGCAGTTTGAACCCGTTATTACTTCACCCCTGTATGATCTTGAGCCTGTTTATGATAATATCTGGAGGTACGAGTATGAAAATGGGGTTGAGTCTATATTCGAAATTGAATATGCCAATATTGAGCGTGGAGGTGACTGGGGTAACGGACGTGTAAACGGGGGTAATATAGATGTTCAGATGTCGGGGCCGAGAGGGATTTCTACAGATACACTGAATGCCGGATGGGGATTTGATATGGTGTCGGAAGATTTGATTGCAGCATACGATGCTGAGGGTGATGTAATCAGGAAGGAAGGAACAGCCTATGGAGGAGCTTTCCTGAATTCCATCGGTGCATCTGGCTGGGAAGAAAATGAAGGCTTCACAGGATGGTTCAGTAAGAAAAGAGCTCCATGGCGAAATGCTACTTCAACCAGTTCACCTGAATGGAACTATGAAACTAACGAGAGAATGATACGATATGCGGATGTACTGTTAATGATGGCTGAAGCTATTATTGGAAGTGGCAGCGGGGATCCGGATCAGTACTTCAATGAAGTACGGGAGAGAGCAAAACTTGTTCCCATATTCGGGGTTACGCTCGATGATATTAAAAAAGAAAGAAGACTCGAGCTGGCAATGGAAGGATTCCGGTTTTTTGACCTTGTGCGCTGGGGAAACGCCCCTGCAGTCCTGGGTGATCGTGGATTTGTGGAAGGCAAACATGAGGTTTTCCCAATCCCCCAGGAAGAGATTATAAATTCAAATTATGCCTTAACACAAAACGATAATTACTAAATCAATTTTTTATTAATTAAAAATTTATATTATGAAAAATCTTTTACTTATTTTAATGGTTTTTGCTGCAATGAGTTTCGTTGCAACAGGACAGACGGTCTACCTTGACTTTGAGACCCATCTCAATCCGATTGGCTATGACTTTGGAGGAAACAGCCATGAATTTGGAATTGATAATCCAAATACCACAGACAATGTTTCTGCTAAAGTAGGGAAAATTACCACCGGACCGGAAACATGGTCAGGTATTGCTATGCCTGTAGGTGGTTCTATTACTTTTTCTCCTACTGATAATACCTTTAGCATGGATGTGCATTCCGATGTAACCGGAACCGTACTTTTAAAACTGGAAAACTCGGCCAATACCGCTCAGTTTGTTGAAGTTTCTGCTGAATATACGACAACTGATGCATGGGAAACCCTGACTTATACCTTTCCAGATACCCTTGAAGCCGGATTATACAACCAGCTGGTTATGTTCTTCAACTTTGGAACTACTGAGGAAACTGTATGGTACTTCGACAATGTTGTCGGTCCTGCCGCTGTATTTGGCTCTGATGTAACTGTAAATATGAAAGTTGATGACAAACTTGGAATTGCAAACACTTCAGTAGCTCTTAAAGTGGAAGGAGAAGACATAGCTCTTACTCAGGATGGAAATCTCTGGACAGCTTCAAAAGATCTTGCTCCTTATACAATAGTTGACGGGGGTGGTGAATATGAAGCTATTGTTCTTGTAGACGATGAAGCAATAGATACAGCCGTCATTAACGTTTCCGGAGGTGCTGCCACAATGGACTGGAATTACCTCATTCTCATTGAAGAAGAGGAAGATGGTACGGCTAATGCAATCAGCGTTGGAGATACTCCACCAGTGATCGACGGAGAAATTGATGCAGTGTGGGATAATGCAAAAATGCATCCGCTGCAACAAAGAAGCTGGTGGGGAAACCCGACCGGATTATATTCCTACTTTAAGATCATGTGGGATATTGATAATGTTTACATACTGAATTATGTAGACGATGCAACCTTCGCTAATTCCGGTACTGAACCATATGAAAATGACAATGTCGAATTATTCTTCGATATGGACCAGTCCCGGGGAACACCATTTGATGCTAATGACTGGCAAATCAGGTGCGTAAGAGGACTGGATTCTTATACCGGCTCTGCCAATGTAACTGAAACCTGGGGAGAAGATGTATCCCGGGCACAAAAAGAGTACAACGACAGTACCAGTTATGTTGTTGAATGGGCTATTCCATGGACATCACTTTCAAGCTCATTCTTACCGCTTGAATCAGTGGAATTCAATTTTGATGTAGCTGTTGCTGATGTTGCTGATGGTGTTGGAAGAGATTATATTGTTGCATGGAATACTAATCAGGACATTAACTACCAGAATACAGAGCTTTATGGAACAATTACCCTTTCAGGAGATGAAGTTGAAACTTCAGTTCCAGATTTTGAAATTCCTAATCTTAAAGTTTATCCAAATCCGGTTGTAGATCAGCTAAGGATTGAAGCTGCTAATGAACTCCTTTCTTTGGAAGTATTCGACATGACTGGTCGGAGAGTATCTGTCTTTTCAGATATTAACAGCAGAACTGTGTCATTCAACATTGAAGGTAAATTTAATTCCGGCCTGCACCTGGTCAAATTAACAGATGCAAAAGGAAATATAAGTTCGAGGATGGTTGTCTTTAAATAAGATGCCAGATTTCAAAGGAGGCTGCATGTAGCAGCCTCCTTATCTTTTAACTTTCAATGATTATAATGTTGATATTCAATAAAATATTGTTTCTTTTTTTACTTCAATTCTTAATACTGTTTGGTTTAAGCGCTCAAAACTGTTATGAATTGGTCTGGAATGACGAGTTTAATTATACCGGCCTTCCTGACTCTACCAGGTGGGTGTTCGAAGAAGGAGGCAACGGCTGGGGTAATAATGAATTGCAATACTATACTTCAAAACGGCCTGAAAATGCCTTTGTTGAAAATGGTCATTTGACCATAACAGCGAGAAAAGAGGATTTTCAAAATAATCAATATACCTCTGCAAGATTAATTACTTATCCCTTACATTCCTGGCAATATGGTAAAATCGAAGCAAGAATTAAATTGCCTTTTGGACAGGGAATCTGGCCTGCATTCTGGATGCTCGGTGATAGATTTTTCGAAGGTACTCCATGGCCACTTTGCGGAGAGATTGATATTATGGAAATGATAGGAGGAGGAGAAGGAAGGGATGACAGGGTTTATGGAACCATGCACTATGGAGACATTAACGACCGGCACGCAGAATACGGAGGTAATTACCAGCTTTCTGAAGGGATTTATGCAGATACATTTCATGTTTTCGCAGTCGAATGGACCCCAACGCAAATAAAGTGGTATGTGAATGGTATCCAATATCATATAGCCAGTCTAACTCAAAACTATCTCACCGAATTTCATAATGATTTTTTTATTCTTCTGAACCTTGCAGTAGGTGGAAACTGGCCCGGAAGCCCCAGTTCATCAACTGTGTTTCCCCAAAAAATGCAGGTAGATTATGTCAGAGTTTATCAAAATAATAATCAGCCGGAAATTACCGGAGATACCCTTGTCAATAAAGCTCAAAAAAATTTAATCTTTAAAACGGTAGAATCGGAAGATTTCACCTATAACTGGAGTGTCCCCGATGATGCGAAGATCATTAAGGGCCAGGGAACAAATGCTATTTCTGTAACCTGGGGATGTAATCCCGGTGATGTTGTCTGTGAGCTTTCTGCAAACTGTAAGGATTATATTCTAAGCCTTCCGGTTAAAACTGAAAATATTAAAGTTACCGGCAATGAAAAGCTGGGTGTTTTTTCCAATAACAATCTTTTTACTGTTCCGGAACTGGATTCATCAGAATATTACTGGGAAGTACCTGACGATGTAAGCTTTGAAGGGCGAAAGGATACAAATTCTGTCTCTTTAACATGGGGGAATACAGAGGGCTATGTTAAAGTAAGTGTGAATAATAATTGTGGTATTGAAGCTGATTCCATATTTGTAAGCATAGTTGAACAGCTTCCCTATCCTGATCCTCAGACACCACATGAAATTCCGGGAATTATTGAAGCAATAAACTATGACACCGGAGGAGAAGGTTTTGCATATCACGATAGTGACCCGGAGAATAAAGGAACGGGATCCCGTCAGGATGAAGGAGTGGATACAGAACCCAATGACGGGGGTGAAAATATAGGATTTATCTATCCCGGTGAATGGGTGGAATATACCGTGCGTGTAGAAAAGACGGATAATTACACTGCTGCCCTGAGAGTCGCCTCACTTAACGGAGGTGGACAAATGGAAATCCATTTTAATGATGAGGTCAGGACGGGAAAAATCGATATTCCCAGGACAGGTTCCTGGACCGGCTTTACCACAATATACCTGCAGGCTATCCAGCTTTATGATACAGATACTATAATGAAACTCCATTTCAACATCGGGGAGTTTAATATCAGCAGAATTGCATTTAATAATACTGGAACTTCAATACCTGACTTTAATTCTGGCAACGGGATATTAGCTTACCCCAATCCTGTAAGTAATATTTTATATCTCAAAAATCAGACTGAAGTATACAGTTATAACATTATCAACATAGTAGGAGAGGTTGTCCTTTCAGGCAGAATATCTCCGGGTGAAAATATAAACATAAGTGAACTGAAAAATGGAATTTACTTTATGAACCTCGGGGGTAAAGAAAACAGCCATACCTTAAAATTAATCAAACAAAAATGAACATTATTTTACTAAGCTGAGAAGAGTGCGCAGTCTGCTCAAATTAGTTTTTATAATCGGTTATACATTTACTAATCCATTTTCTATATGAACAGATCATATGTAGTTCGTATTGCCCTTTTTATTGCTCTCGGCGGATTTTTGATGGGATTTGACACCTCTGTGATCTCAGGTTTGGTAAGATATATTGAACCTTACTTCGGATTATCAAAGCTTCAGTTAGGATGGGCCGTTGCCTGCCTTACACTGATTGCTACCGTAACAATGCCGGTGGCTGGTCCTATAAGTGATAAGATAGGAAGGAAATCGATCCTGAGCTTTGCTGCACTGTTTTCCGAACTTTTCCCGAATCAACTCAGAGGATTGGCTATTTCATTTGCCGGAGACAAAAGGCAAGTCTCCGGAGGAACTCGAAAAAATACTCGTAAAAAACTGAACCATGATAAAATCTGTAATACTATTTAATGCAATCCTGTTAATTTTATCCTTTGGTTGTAAGCCAAACAGGGAAAATGAAAATTCAAGGCATGAACCGGTAAAGGTTGAGCTGATAAAGGAAGGAAATGCTTATTTTCTCCTTCGTAATGGCAAACCCTATAAGATCAAAGGCGCCGGCACGGAAATAAACAGGATACCCGAACTTGCGCAAAACGGTGCAAATTCAGCCAGATCCTGGAGTACAGAAACCGGGAATTATACTGCAAAAGAATTCCTGGATCGGGCATGGGAACATGATTTAACAGTTATGATGGGACTTGATGTTAAAAAAGAAAGACATGGTTTCGATTATAATGATTCCCTGGCCGTTAAGGAACAATATGAATATTTAAAAGGAGAGGTATTAAAATACAAAGATCACCCTGCCCTCCTTGCCTGGGGAATTGGCAATGAACTAAACCTGAATTATACCAATCATAAAGTATGGGATGCCGTTAACGACATTGCAGCCATGATACATGAAGTTGATCCTAATCATCCGGTTACCACCATGCTGGCCGGCATTAAAAAGGAGGATGTGGATGAAATTAAGAAACGCTCCCCTGAACTGGATTTTCTCAGTATCCAGATGTATGGAGACCTTCCAAATCTTCAGTTAAGAATTAAAGAAAGTGGTTATTCAGGGCCCTATGTAGTTTCGGAATGGGGGGCCACAGGTCACTGGGAAGTTGACACAACTTCATGGGGTGCACCCATTGAACAAACAAGTGCGGAAAAAGCTAAATCGTATATTCACAGATATAAGGTAGCAATTGAAGCGGATTCCTTGCACTGCCTGGGGGCTTATGTTTTTTTCTGGGGACAGAAACAGGAGCGCACTCCAACCTGGTACGGATTATTCACAGAAAACGGGCATCCCACGGAAACTGTCGATGCAATGCATAAAATCTGGAAGGGCGAATGGCCGGAAAACAGAGCTCCAGGACTGGACTCGTTGCGCCTAAACGGATTAACAGCTCATGATAATGTTATTCTTGATAAATCACAAACTGTTAATGCAGAAGTATGTATTCATAATTATGAAAACGACCCTCTCAGCTACAGATGGGAAATCCTGTATGAAAGTACCGATCTGGGAGTTGGAGGTGACCCCGAAAGCAGACCGGAAAGCCTGAATGATCTTATTAAAAATGCTGACGGAGAAAAAATCAAACTGATAACTCCCGATGAAACCGGTGCATTCAGACTTTTCGTTTATGTGTCCGATGATCAGAGAAAAGTTGCCACCGCCAACATACCATTTTACGTGAAATAGTGTAATTCCAGGGTAAATTATGAAAGATAAACCAGGATATTCCGGAACGTCAATACCTGATTTTTCCCATAAAAAAGTAAGAGGCCATTTTATAGATATTATGGGTGAAAGATTCTATAAGATACATAATTACGACCAGATGCAGAATTTCTTTATAAGTCTGAACAGTTGTGCCGATCACTGGATGTTCATATCCAGTAACGGAGCACTGACCGCAGGTAGAAAAAACAGGGATAATGCCCTTTTTCCCTATTATACAGAAGATAAGATCCACGATTACAGGGGAATAAGCGGAAGTATTTCTCATTTTATTGTAGAGCACAAAGGTAAAAAAGATTTATGGGAGCCTTTTTCAAAGTACACAGAATATATATATTCCTTTGAACGAAATATTTATAAAAATTTTTATGGTAACAAACTCATTTTTGAAGAAATAAACCATGATCTCAATTTGACTTATCATTACACCTGGTTAAACAGTGAAAAATTCGGATTCATTAAAAGATCCTTACTGAAAAATTCAGGTTCTGAAACAAAAAAAATCAGCATCCTTGATGGTTTGGGCAATATTTTACCGGCAGGCACGGACTACAACTTCCAGAATGAATATAGTAATCTCCTTGATGCATATAAAAAGAACGAGTTAATTAAAGAAAGTAATACCGGCTTGTTTACTCTCAGCTCTATCCCAGTTGACCGTGCAGAACCCAGTGAATCATTATATGCAAATACCGTCTTCAGCCTCGGCTTTGAAAATCCGGGAATACTTCTTTGTACTGATCAGACAGATAAATTTAAAGCCGGAGAAAAGATCACCACAGAAACAGATATACGCGCCAGAAGAGGAGCATATTTACTAAATGCAGAGATACGGCTGAATCCCGGACAGGAAAAGAAGTGGATGTTCGTCTCGGAAATTAACCAGGACGGACCCGCAGTATCCGGTCTTAATAAGCTGATCCAAAACAATGATAACCTTCTTTCAGAGATCCTAACTGACGTAGATGCAGGAACCGAAAAATTAAAAAAGATCGCTTCAGCAGCAGATGGCATGCAATTGACGGATTCTGATTTATCATTTGCCCGCCATTATTCCAATACCATATACAATGTTATGCGTGGAGGGACTTTTGCGGATAACTATACTGTCAATGTAGAAGATTATAAAAAATACCTTTCGGAAATAAACACATCCATTGATAATAAATTTCAATCCTGGAAAAATGAACTTCCCGAAAGCATTTCATACCAGGACCTGGTTAGCCTGGCCGAAAATACAGGCGACACAGACCTCGCAAGGATCACATATGAATATTTACCCCTGACCTTCAGCAGAAGGCATGGAGATCCAAGCCGGCCCTGGAATGTATTCTCGGTTGAAACAAAAAACAGTGACGGATCCCTGAAATTCAATTATGAAGGTAACTGGAGGGATATTTTTCAAAACTGGGAAGCATTATCTTACTCGTTTCCAGGATTTATTGAAGGGATGATATGCAGATTCCTAAATGCCTCTACCTTTGACGGTTATAATCCTTACAGGATAATGAAAAAAGGTATAGACTGGGAGAGTCCGGATCCGGCAGATCCATGGGCATATATTGGTTACTGGGGTGATCACCAGATTATCTACCTGCAAAAACTCCTCGAGTTATCAAATAACTTCCACCCCGGGAAACTTGAAAGCCTGCTTACCCGGGAAATATTCACCTTTGCTAATGTACCCTACCGGATAAAACCCTATAAAGAGATCATTGATGATCCGAAAGATACCATAGTATTTGATTCCGAACTAAATACCCGTATCTCTGAAAAGCAAAAGAGTCTCGGCGAAGACGCAAAACTCCTAACCCATTTACATAGTGATAAGATCGTTAAGGTAAATATGCCGGAAAAGATCTTTATAACCATGCTTACCAAACTAAGTAATTTTATCCCGGATGCAGGAATTTGGTTAAATACACAAAGACCTGAATGGAATGATGCCAATAATGCCCTTGTGGGGAATGGAGCTTCAATGGTTACCCTTTACTACCTCAGACGATTCTTAAGCTTCTGGAGAATGATACTAAAGGATCTCTCCAGCCATGAATTTAATTTTTCTGAGGAAGTGGCAACACTGTTTGAAGATATTTACGATGTATTCAAAGAAAATATTGACCTACCGGCAAAAGGATTTTCTGACAGCTCACGAAAGAATTTTACCGACAGCCTTGGTTATGCTCATGAAAAATACAGGAATAGAATTTATGACCATTCTTTCAGCGGCAAAAGAAGGAATATTAAAATCACTGATTTATATGAATTTATCAACCTCAGCCTTAATTATATCGATCATTCAATAAATGCCAATAAACGTAAAGACGGACTCTATCATTCCTATAACCTGATAACAATAACCGGGGATAAAATTAAGATTCGATATCTATACGAAATGCTTGAAGGTCAGGTTGCTGTATTAAGCAGTGGGTACCTGGACCCTGCATTGAGTCTTGAGATTCTCGAATCCCTTAAAGCAAGTAAAATATATAGGGAAGATCAATACAGCTACATGCTCTACCCAGACAGAATACTTCCGAGGTTCACAGAAAAAAATATAATTCCGGCAGATAAGGTAAGGGAATCTAAATTACTGTCGATGATGCTTGTAAAAAATGATACAGGAATTATTAAGTCCGATCCCGATGGTAAGTATTACTTCAACAGTGATTTCCGAAATGCAGATTTTCTTGAGGATGCTCTTGATAAATTATCCCATCCCGGGTATGAGCCACTTATAAAAGAAGAGAAAAAGAAAATACTGGATATATATGAGGATGTTTTCGATCATAAATCTTTTACCGGCAGATCAGGGACATTTTACGGGTATGAAGGCCTGGGCTGTATATACTGGCATATGGTATCGAAACTCTTACTGGCAGTGCAGGAATGTTATTTTAAAGCAATAGATGAAAAAGCCAGCAAAGAGCCTATTGGTAAATTAAAAGAGCATTATTACGAAATCAAAGCAGGAATAGGAGTTAACAAATCACCTGATCTCTATGGAGCCTTTCCCACTGATGCATATTCCCATACCCCCGGAACAGCTGGTGTTAAACAACCCGGATTAACAGGGCAGGTAAAGGAGGATGTTATTTCCCGCCTGAACGAATTGGGCATCAGGATAAGAAAGGGTGAAATCTGCTTCAATACCTCCCTGGTCAATGAAAAAGAGTTACTTTCAGAGTCAAAAAACTTTGAATACTACGATACAGATGGAATTGCCGGGAAAATCCCCCTGGGTAAAAATCAACTGGCAATGACAATATGCCAGGTACCGGTTATTTATGAAGATGCAAAAGATGAATATCTGCTTATTACTTTAAAAAACAGCGAACAAACCCGGGTTCCCGGCTCTGTTCTCCCGGGAGATCTCAGTGATATCCTCTTTAAACGTACAGGAAAAATTTTGAAAATTGAGGTATATAAAAATATTCTCAAATCAAATTAATATGAAAACAACCAGATTGTATATTATAATGTTCTGTATTTCCGGAATCCTAGGTTTTCAAGAGATTTTGCACGCCCAGGGGCAAAAAAGGAAACAAAAGCATTATTATGAAGAGTTAATGTCGTGGTCGGAAAAGATGAATGTTACCACTTTTTTCTTAAAGCATTTGATGAAGACTGGAAAGAAGATCCCGGTAATCCCATGGGGGCTGAAAAGCACTGGGGAATATTCACGATTGATCGTAAGCCTAAAAGGTAATGGAAAAATTATAAACAGATGAATAAAATAGCAACCAGGCTTTCTGTAAAGGAAAAAATAGGTTACGGATTGGGCGATACTGCCTCCCATTTTGTCTGGGATATGGTAGGGTTCTGGATCCTTATCTTTTATACTGATACATTTGGTATTTCAGCTGCTGCTGCCGGGACAATTATGCTTATTGCCAGAGCATGGGATATGATCAGTGATCCGATCATGGGTATAATTGCTGACAGGACCAATACACGGTGGGGAAAGTTTCGACCATATATTCTATGGATGGCCCTTCCTTACAGTATCCTTGCGGTATTAACCTTCACTACTCCCGACTTTGGGCCCACGGGCAAAATTATTTATGCAGGAGTTACATACCTGATGCTTATGAGTGTTTTTACAGCCATAAACCTCCCCTACTCTTCTCTGGGTGCAGTAATGACCGGAGATTCGTATGAACGGGCAGGTTTAAACTCCTACCGGTTCGTTTTTGCCTTTGTGGGACAGTTGATCGTTTCCGGTACAGCCCTTTCACTTGCTATTTTCTTCGGCAAAGGAGATAATGCCAAAGGATATCAATATACACTTCTTTTATTCAGCGTGATTAGCTTTATTTTATTTATGATCACCTTTTCAACGACCAGGGAAAGAGTTCAGCCCCCTAAAGAGCAAAAAGAATCATTGAGGGAGGACTTAAGGAATCTTATGAAAAACCGTCCCTGGATCATTATGTTTTTTGTGGGGATCATCTCTTTTGTCATGTTTGCCATGCAGAATCTTTCCGTGGCTTATTATTTTAAATATTATATCGGGAATGAACAGGGAGTTCAGTTATTTAATGTAATCGGGACCATTGCTCTTATTGTAGCAATTCCCCTTTCTAAACCCCTGGCAAAGCGATTTGGAAAGCGCAATGTCTTTCTTACCAGTTCTTTACTATCAGGATTGTTCTTTATCCTTCTTTATATTCCAAATAATGAGGATGTTTACATGATCTATATTTTGAATATCCTGGCCAAAATGGCTTATGCACCTGCAGTTCCCTTATTATGGACCATGCTGGCCGATACAGCGGATTACTCAGAATGGAAATCAGGCCGAAGATCTACAGGACTGGTCTTCTCTGCAGCAACATTTGCACAAAAGGCCGGCTGGGGAATAGGGGGAGCACTTGCCGGCTGGTTGCTGGCCATTTTCAACTTTACCCCGAATATTGAACAGACAGAAACCGCAATTACCGGTATTAAGCTCATGATTTCCGTTTTTCCGGGGATTCTTTACATGTCCTGTGCCATATTGCTTTTCTTCTACAACATAGATCATAAAACATGCCTCATTATGCAGAAAGACCTGGAAGCGAGAAGAATTGCTGAGGATCAAAGCCTGCCCGGTTCTTAAAAATATCTTATGGTCATGAATCACGTACCTTTTGAATAACCACCCTTGGCCTTTGCCACCGTGTTGGCGTTTCGTTGGTTTTCATTCCGCTATTTGTTTCAATTTTTATAGTCAACATTTTTATTTATTCCCTTGCACTAAATACCAGTCCACCCAAGAATCTAACTGATTAACCGAATTTGGTCGAAGCAAAATCTCTCTTTTATCATTAAGCAAATAAATGGTCGACGTAGCAAATACATGATAGCTTTGTACAATCGGGCTTTCCCATTTCTTGTAATCGCAGATATTGATAAATGGAAATACCCCTGCAAAACTTTTAAATATCTTCTCGTCTTCGTCAAGCGATACAAAAACGACTTCAACGCTTTGTTCTTTCCATTTATTGTAAAGACCTGAAATTTTTGAAAGTTCCTGTGGACATTGCGGACACCAACTTGCACCAAAAACCACTACCGTAAATTGGCTTTTTAAATCGGAAAGTTTTTTTGGTTGTTTAGTCGCTTCATAACCGGGTGCAATAATATCTTTATTGAAATCAAAATCAGGTGCAATGTTGCCTTTTTTCATTGCCCGGTAGCTTTC
Organism: uncultured Bacteroidaceae bacterium; assembly: GCA_964426915.1. Classification (GTDB taxonomy): domain Bacteria; phylum Bacteroidota; class Bacteroidia; order Bacteroidales; genus CAYRTD01. The sequence goes on from CAYRTD010000050.1 coordinate 20,009, forward strand.
CAATTGTGCGGCAAAATCGTTGTTGATAGTACAGTCCTGTTCGTTGAATAATTTTATAGCTAAATATTCCGATGCTTTGAACAAACTGCGTTTTTCTAGAAATTTGAATAAGTATTCGGTTATCTCATTCAGTTTCTGCTCGTCCGGCAAAAGATTTTCAACCAAAATGTGTATGGATTTATTCATTTCAATATATACTGAATCTAATGAACGTCCGCCATTTTCTATCAACCAAAAATGACTTTCAATGACATCAGCAAGCAATCCGCTTTTATGTAAACGGGGGTCGGTATAATCTATATTTCGAAATGATGCAATGGTAGCCGGTATTTCTTCGGTGCGATATTGTGCTATGGTAGAAACCGAACTTACCAATTTGCGAAGCGGTAAATAATAGCTTACATACGAATTTTTGGGTAATCCGGTTAAAAACAGGCTGTCTTCGGTTTTTATTCGTTGCTTCTCGTTGGCAATTGCTTTTTTGGGTAATGTTTGCACAGCAAAAAGCGAATCCTTGGTATATATTTTTTCTAAATACCCCCAGGCACTTAATGCCTGCTCCCTGCGTGGATGTTCGGCAGCATATTGTGCAAAAAGTTGGTTTTCTGTGCCTTCTAAAGTCTTAATTGTTTCGGGTAAAATAAATTTTTCTCCTATTAGTTTTATATCAGTTTCGCTAAGGACAATGAAAAACGGTTTATTGTCTGCTGCAGACAAATATCCCATGCCATAATCACTTTCACCGTAAGAAAGTTTAAATTCTCCCTTTTCATTGGCTTGTACGCCATCAATTACATAAGTATTAGAACCCTTAAAACCAAAAAGTTTTATTTGTTGGTTGGCAATACCGGGAAATGTTCCTGTAATTGTATTTTGAGAATACACAAAAACAGAAACAAGCAATAAAATAGTGATAATAAGTATTTTTTTCATTAAACAAACTGTTTTCTATTAGTACTAAAAGAATCAAGAGCAGTGGTTGAACCATGCAAAGTATTACAATCCTTAAGGCAACGCACAGAGTTTCCGTTTGCTCGGTTGTTGCTGTTCATGTTGGCATTGCTGCTGTTGAAGTTCAAGTTTCGCGAGTTGGTACCATCTATGGTACTTGACCAATAGTTGCCGTTGGAACCCACATTGTTGAGCGAACCATTGCTGTTATTGCGGTTGCCTGCCAAGGGCAATAAAACATATCTTTTACACATTTCAAAACAACGCGTCGTTCTGAAACTGCTTACGCTTGTATCCCGCAAAAAGCGGGACGATATGTTAGGATTATTTGCTGCACGCCCCATACTACTTGTTTTTCTGTTCTTTAGCATGAGCTCCGGCAGTGTATTTTGGCCAAGATGAAAGTTGTTTTGACAATTTTTCTACCTGTACGTTCAAAGCCACATGCCCCTTGATTCCTATTATTTTTAAATCTTTTGTAACACGAAGCAACAAATGTACAACTTCAATATTTTGCCTGGCGGTATCAATATATTGCAAGCGTGTTGTCTGTGTGCTTTTATTTGCTTTGTATATGTTGATGAGTAATTCCAATGTTTCGTTTTTTAGTTTCTCGCCCAAAGTGTATTTATACTCGCGGGTAAATAGTTTTGTTCTTTCATATATTACAATAAATAAATCATACCCTAATTTATAAACCGGTAATTCGGAGAAAAGTGCCATAACCAAAAATCTTCATTGTAGCACTTATAAAAACAAGCCCTTTTTAAAAAGTGTGAACCGTATTTTATCGGCACTAACTTGTATTTTTTCAGATATTGTCATTTCATAAAAAATTTTCGACCGCCAAAGGCGCTATTTAAACCATGCCACCCTTAAAGGGATGGCATGGTAAAGTGTCAAAGTGTCAGAATAAATCAAAGTGTCAATCCTTAAGGCAACGCACAGAGAGTCCGTTCGCCCGGAGGCTGCTGCTCATGTAGGCATCGCTGCTGTAGAAGCGCAAGTACCGCGAGTAGGTGCCATCAGCGGTACTCGACGAATAGAGGCCGAAGGAACCCACATTGAGGAGCGAACCATTGCTGTAGCTGCGGAAGCCTGCCACGGGCAATTTAAGCGGTGAGGCAAAAGCGCCGGCTGCATTATTGCTGCTCCAGCTTGTACGTTCGGCCTCCCATTCTGCTTCTGTTGGAAGGCGGTAACCACTTGGGCAGGGGTTGTTGGTGCCGCTTACGCCCTGCCAAAGGTTGTCATCCTGAGGGGTGAGCCAATCATAAGGGGAGCTTCCTTCGGTTATAAATAAACCATCCCATGGGTTTCCGTCATTGGGGACAGCGGTGGTGGCATTAGTAGAGGTAGTTGAGCTGGCGCGAAGCTCGTGTCCGTCAGCAGCACGCCCCCATTGATACAAATCGCCGTAAGCATCGGTATCGGTGTTACTTGTTGCAACCTGCGAAGCACCAAGGTTGCGGTCCATCCATACTTCGCCGGTGGTCGGGCTATACACATCTGTTGATCCTACTGTTGTAACTCCAACTACAGTTGTCCATGTTGGCACACCTCCTACAAAACTTAGCATTTGTCCTTCGTTACCGGCATCAACAGTAATCCATTCAGAACCATTCCAGTATTGCATTTCTCCGGTTTGGGTGCCGGTGGGTACGCTTGGGTCGGTTTCTGTAATTCCGCCCGTAACAGTTTCTGCCGTTTTTGCATGCAAAGCATAAGGAACGCTCAATAACTGGCTTGTTCCTTTTATTGTATAGCTTGTGCCACCGGCAGGGTCGGTTTCGGTTTTAATGAAATAGGGTCCGTTTGCCCAATCAATACTTGAAAAATCATCGCTGGTTGTGCCTGTTCCTATTTCAAGGCCTACCAAACCATTTGCATTAGATGTTGGCGTTTGTGTTTCCACATAAACAGCCGTTCCGCTTGCAGAACCTTGTAAAATGCTGATTTGCATTTCTACGGTTTGGCTTGTTACAAGATTATCACTTGCATCTCTGATTACTGCCTGATAGCTTATTTTTTCGGGTGATTGAGCACCTGTCTGCTGTGGAAGGAAAACACTTGCCGTTAATAATACGGCTACTAAAATTGTAAATATGTTTCTCATCGTTTATTTATTATTTGGTTAAAACTAACTGTCTTTTAACGTTTCTGAATAGCTGTAGAATACAAAATCTCTTTTCTATATTAGCCTTTTAATCAAATAAATCACAGTGTAGTTGTACTACTTGTTGGTGTGAAAAATTACTGCTTAATTATTTTAAACGTTTTAACTTCTTTATTTCCCTGCACAACTTTTACAAAATAAGTTGCAGGTACAAAATTGCTCATAGTAATGCTTGTTTGGTTGCCTGTAATTTTTCCATTTTGTAAAAGTTTTCCACTCATGTCAAACAGTTTAAAGTTGAAAGTTGAAAGTTCAAAGTCTTTCACTTCCAATGTAAGGTAATCTGTTGTCGGATTTGGATAAGCCGAAACCGTAAGGTTTATGCCTTCGGCTTCTTCAATGGCTGTTACTACCGAAATTTCATAAGGTTGTTGTACGCCTTGTGCCACAGAACCACTTGTTCCTGTGTTGGTGGTATAAACAACCTGTCCCACTGAATAGCTCGCCGAGCCTCCGCCACCCGAAGCATTCCCGCCTGTGGCGTTAACGCTTTCTTGTGCCTGTAATCCTGTCAGTCCAAGTCCTAACAAGAGTACTGCACTTAATTTTAATCGCTTGTGTCGCATTTTTCCTCCTTTTTTTATTGTTAATACTCATATATTTGTCTGTTTTTGTTACTGTTTCAATGCTATTTTTGGGTTATCTCCAATGAACGCACCGGGTTGCGTAGCCCCTAAGAACCGTGCATGCGAGTTTCTCCGCCAACTGTCGGACTCAGGCACTTTTAAGGCCAACCTTGTTAGTGGAGACCCGGCTATAATTTTTTACCTCTATAAACAAAAGTAGTATTTTGTTTACAATCAAAGGCTAAACGTT
>CAYRTD010000051.1:0-23561 GCA_964426915.1 uncultured Bacteroidaceae bacterium
AAGTGGTACCGTTTTTTACCGGTAGGTGGTAGCGGTTTAGTCCGGTATTAAAATATTGTCCAACGCAACCTGCCACACCTGCTGATATCTTTGCAGTTATTCTTATTCAACGGGATGTCCGTTATGTGTACGAACCTCTCCTTTTCAACTGTGTGTGTTATCTCTTTTGCGGGTGTGTGCTGCTGCCTTGTGATATCCAACTCAACCAGGTGAAGCGTGTGTGTCTTGTATTGAATGTTGTTTATGAACCGGTAACTGTATGTCTCCCACCAGTTGCCATTCTTGCTCTGACAACTGGTTGTGTTATCTTTAGTTATACGCCAGAGAAAATCTACTTCCTCCCATACGCTTTTCAGGTTACCATCTTTGAATGTGAAAATGAAGCGGTAACCATATCTCCGGCAGGTATTAAAAACCGTATTGTTCGGGTACAGGCCATCGGCCAGGAGCAGGATCGGCAGACGGGGGTACAGCTTCTTAATTTTTTCGGCCAATCTTATAAAAGCGTTCAACTCACAGTCTTGTTTGTCGTAGTTGCCTTGTTCGGGGTTGCGTATCCATTCGGTGGCAATGGATATACTAAATCCGTTGGGACACACGATCTTAGCCTCAAGCACATAGACCGTGTAGGTAGTCTTGCCACTCTTGGATGTCTTTTTCGGGCATCCTGGATATGGCTCGTAGTCAAAACTGTGGAGTCCTGTACCATCGACCGCTACACTGTGATAAAGTCCATCGAAACGGAACTTGTCGAATACCTTTCTGCGCACCAGCACCCTAACCATCTCCTGCTTGAGCCGCTCGAGGCATTCTGGTGATAATCTCCGCAGCAGTTTGTCACAGGTGTCCGTGTCGGGGAGCCGACAACCAAAAACCCTTTCGTAGTTGGCTGCAAAGCGACCCTTTCGCGAAAGGTTGTCCATACCATTGCGCGAGCCGCGCTTGAAAAGGAACATGGCTATAACTGCCATTAGCACCTCCTCGGTCTTGTAATCAGGGAACTTCCGGTAATCGGGAAGTGAGGAAAGAATCACAAGGAAGTCAGGAAAGTGTCTGTTCAGAGCAATTGCTGTTTGCATCGCGAAGCAGAACCCCTGATAACAATTGAGTTTTCCCCTGCATCCATTGCGCTTCTTTTGTTTGTCTTTCTTTCTGTTTCTCTTCTAAATAAGGTCAGAAAAAACATTTAAAAAAACAAAAAAAATACCCGGTAAATTTGGTTATATCCTTAATTGTCAGTATCTTAAATGCATAAACAAAAACGCCAGTGAAAAGGTGGAATCCTCCTGGCGTTTTTAAAAAAATAAAAAATGAAACCACAACATTATTTGTCTGGCGGCTGCGCCGCCTTTGTAAATACCTGATAGTAAGGCAGCTACAATGACAATCTAAATTATGAGGTCTTTTGTAAAGTTAGTGCGAAAATTATTTTTCTCAAAATTTCCCGATAGCTTTATTTTCAGACTATTACGAAATTACTGTTTTACAAGCGGAATTGCTGAATCAGATCCTGATAACTGGAACCATATATTCTCAGAATTTAGGATTCAAGCTTTTCTGTGTGGAATGCAACAGGGGGCAGGTTTTTTTAACCTTTATAATGGATAACCAGCATCGTAATTATACTCGGATGCTGATGGCTAATAATTCTGAGAATATATGGGATATTCAAAGCAATTTGCTACCTGATATCCAGGTATTTTACCAGGCTTAGTTCTTTTTGGCTTTTCCCTGGTTTGCAACTGCTTCCATTGCTTTCTTTACTTCCTCTTCATTACCGATGTAATAATTTTTTATGGGCTTAAGATCCTCATCAAGTTCATATACAAGGGGAAGTCCGGTCGGGATATTCAGTTTTATAACTTCTTCTTCGCTAAGGTTATCGAGATATTTGACCAGGGCCCGCAGGCTGTTTCCATGTGCTGCAATAAGCACTTTTTTACCTTCTTTAATATCAGGAGCAATAGTTTCATGCCAGAAAGGAAGAAACCTGTCTACTGTATCTTTCAGACATTCGGTAGTTGGAACATCTTTTTCATCCATGCCTGCATAACGGGGATCATTTCCGGGATAACGTTCATCGGATTTTTCAAGTTCCGGAGGTGGCACATCATAACTTCTTCTCCACATCAGCACTTTTTCCTCCCCGTGTTTTTCCGCTGTTTCGGCTTTATTGAGACCCTGAAGAGCTCCGTAGTGTCTTTCATTTAGCCTCCAGTTCTTCACAAAAGGAATCCACAGAAGATCCATTTGATCAAGAGCTATCCAGAGAGTTCTGAGGGCTCTTTTCAATACTGATGTATAGGCAATATCAAAAGTAAAGCCCTGTTCTTTTAAGGCTTTTCCGGCCTCTGTTGCCTCTTTAATTCCTTTTTCAGTGAGGTCCACATCCGTCCAGCCGGTAAAACGGTTTGAAAGATTCCATTCGCTTTCACCGTGACGCAATAGTACAACTTTATACATGATTGGGGGTTTTTAAATGTTTGTTTTTAAGGAATGCGTTTGTTTTTAAGGAATGCAAAGATACAAAAAATAGCCCGGATTCAAATGAAATGTATGTTTAACAGTCATAAGAATTCTGATGAAATAGTAATTTTTTGGGTCTCTGATTACAGGAATATAATTCCAATGAATTAATTTATTACCTATGAGGATGTTATGTGTTATTTTTTTCCGCCATAAGTATATCCCAGACTATTAACTTCTTCCTGAACCCGTTCAAGATTTACATTATTTCCTTCAATCAAGACTTCACCATTGTTAATATTTACCGTAACTTCTTTTACGCCTTCAATATTCTGAATTCCTTTTTCAACGTTCATTTTACAATGATTACAAGTCATTCCCTCTACTTTTATTGTTGTTGTCATATCACTGAAATTTAATGTTTCTGTAACTATTTTCGGTTTATTGATTTTTGGCAATATGTATTTCCGGAACAATCCGTTTATTATGGCCAGTGTAAGTAAAACAGCGCTGGCTACCTCCAACCAGTAAGGAATTATTTCATGACCATGGCCTTCTCCGTGAAGATGCTGTATTGCTGAAGTAAACCACTCTCGTGGCAGAAATTCATTAACAATAATTCCAAATAACAATGCTCCGCCAATAATGGATGTAAGGTATCGGAACAGGGTTTTGCGGCCCATTGAATTAGCTATTACCGAGATTGTTGCCGCATTGGTTGCCGGCCCTGCCATAAGGAAAACTATTGCCGCTCCCGGTGAAAGCCCTTTCATCATTAAAACAGCGGCGATCGGAACAGATCCGGTGGCACAGACATAAAGAGGTATGGAAGCTACCAGAATAATTAACATGCTCAGATAATCATTAGAGAGGTATTTTAGGAAAAAATCTTCCGGGATGATAACTGCAATTAAAGCAGCTATCATTAAGCCAATAACAAGCCATTTAACTATATCTTCCAGGAATTCTCCAAAGGCATATTTCAACATTCCGATAAGACCGATTTTTTTCCTGGGGGCAATACTCTTGGCAACGGACTTGTCGAAGCTGTTTTTCTCTGTGTTTTTCTCAAGATTATTGGTCATTATCCCACCAAATACCCCTGTAAAAAGAGCAATTATGGGCCGGATTATGGCCATTGGAAGACCGAGAAGGGACCAGGTTACCATAATTGAATCTACTCCGGTCTGAGGAGTAGAGATTAGGAATGAAACTGCGGATCCCTTTGAAGCGCCGTTTTTATAGAATGAAACTCCTGTGGGGATTACGCCGCAGCTACACAGAGGTAAAGGTATACCCAAGAGTGATGCATTCAGGGCGGAAGCTGCATTACTTTTACCTAGGTACTTTGTCATTTTATCTGCCGGGAACCAGGCATAGAGAATACCTGCGAAAAGGAAGCCAAGCATTAAGTAGGGAGCCATTTCAATGGTCAGATCGACAAGTTCATTCCAGAAATTTATAATATATTCCATATAGTTGTTTCCTAAAGTAAGATGTATTGTTCGAACAAAAATAATTGCAGTTCAACTGATGTTACCGCAAATTAGCATGCTCTTTTTCAATTGTATATATTTTTTCCTTTAGTTATAACCTCAAAATCTCAAAAACGTTCAAAAAGCGTTCTTATTACTGGAAAATCATACATTTTTTCTTAAAGCAATAACGGGGTCGGAAAAAGATTTTTTCGTCCGGGGTATATTCAGTGGTCGTGTATTTATACCGGAGCTTTAGTGCAAGTCTGAGGGAGGTAGTATGCGGACACGAAAGTCTATATGACCAGGAGATCCCGAATGCTTCGCTTCGGGATCAGTTCGACTTTGTGATTTCAGGTCATCCCGATTTTTCGGGATGACCTGAAATCACAGTCTCACTGATTTACAGGAACAGCAATAAACTAATTGCCATAACGGCCATTCCTGCAATTAACCCATAGATTGCCAGATGGTGCTCACCGTATTCGCGGGCTGTTGGCAGAAGCTCATCAAGAGAAATAAAGACCATAATTCCTGCCACCATTCCGAAAAGGACCCCAAAAATGGTATCATTAAAAATATTTCTAAGAAGAAAATATCCTGCTACTGCACCAATGGGTTCAGCAAGACCGGAAAGGAAGGAAAGTAGAAATGCTTTTTTCCTGCTTCCGGTTGCATAGGAAATGGGAACAGAAATAGCAATACCCTCAGGGATATTATGAATGGCAATTGCCACCGCAATAGGTATGGCAATGGTTGGATCGGTAAGTCCTGCTGCAAAAGTAGCAAGACCTTCCGGAAAATTATGAATGGCAATTGCCAGGGCTGTGAACATCCCCATTCGATAGAGTTTTTTATCATTACCCACGGGGTGGGAAGGGTCTTTCACATCTTCTACCTTTCGTACTTCGTGAGGATTCTCTGCGGAAGGAATTAATCTGTCAATAAGAGCAATAATAGCAATTCCTGAAAAGAAAGCGATTACTGCATAAATAGTACCGGTTTTTTCATCAAATTCGAGTATCAGAGCCTCCTTTCCTTTCTGGAAGATCTCTACCATAGAAACATAGATCATTACCCCGGCAGAAAAGCCCAGGGAAACCGAAAGAAATTTGGTATTAGTAGTTTTAGTAAAGAATGCCAATGCACTACCAATTCCTGTTGAAAGACCTGCAAAAAGAGTCAAAAGAAAGGCAAATACCAAGGTTGAAAATTCTACATCCGGTCCACCCATAATTCTGATTTTAACTTGCCCCTTTTTTCTTTACGGGCTCTTGTGTGTATTTTCCTTTTTTATTCACCCATAGCAGGAGACCAATTCCAAACAAGATGAATGGGATACTCAATAATTGCCCCATGTTTATATTTAGATTATTGATCATATTGATCTCAAAATCAGATTGTTCAAATTTTACAAATTCTATGAAAAATCTTGCCGTGAACAGGGATATCAGGAACCAGGCAAATATGACACCTTCCTTCAATTTATTACCGTGCTTACGAATTAGCCAAAAAAGGACAATAAAGATAAGCAGGTATGAAATCCCTTCGTAGATCTGGGTAGGATGGCAGGGAAGGTGCTGACCCAGTAATTCTCCTGTTTCGGAGTCATAAAAATTTACCCTGCTTCGGTCGTTTACAAATTTAAAACCCCAGGGAAGGTCAGTAGGACGTCCGTATATTTCAGAATTCATGAGGTTTCCCATGCGGATGAAAAAACCACCCAGGGCAGTTACCACACCTACTCTGTCAATAATCCATAAAAATGAAATACCTGTATTTTTATTATATAACCACAAGGCTATCAGTATTCCTATTGCAGCACCGTGACTTGCGAGACCTCCTTTCCAAACCATTAGAATCTCAAGAGGATTTTGCAGATAATATTGAGGATCGTAAAAAAGGCAGTGGCCCAAACGGGCACCGATAATTGTTCCAAGGGCAACATAGATGGTCAGCTTGTCGAGTAGTTCAGTTGAAAACCCCTGTCTTTTAAAAAAGCGGTTAAAGATTATATAACCAAAAAGAAAGGCACTGGCAAAAAGCAAGCCGTACCAGCGGATTCCAAAATTATCACCTAATTTAATCAGCCATGGATCAACATCCCAGACAATACTTTCAAAAATCATATCAATATTTATTAAGGATTGTTGTCAAAGCTACGAAAATAATAAAATACGGCTAAAATAATTTTATTAAATATCATTTATGTGATTCTTCCGTTTGTAAATAAGAGAATCGGCATTGTATTTATAAAAATTCGTAGTTTTGTCTATTACTAAAAAACCCTTAATAACATTGAAATTTTGTTTTAGATATTTTTTGTTGTTTGGCTTTTCCGCTTTGCTTTCCGGAAGTTGTGCGAAAATGGGATCCTTGACCGGTGGCGAAAGGGATGAAGATCCTCCTGAAGTAATAAGTAGTGAGCCGGAAAATTACTCTGTGAATTTTGAAGGTCAGGAAATAGAGATCACTTTCGACGAATTCATTCAGCTGAATAATATAAATCAGGAACTTATAATTTCGCCTCCCCTTGAAAACAGACCGGTTGTTCGATTGAAGAATAAATCCATTCTTATTGAGCTGGAAAATGAATTAAAGGAAAATACTACCTATACTTTGAATTTTGGGGAAGCGATTAAGGATAATAACGAAGGGAATGAACTGACCAATTTTGAATTTGTATTTTCTACAGGCGATTATCTTGACTCACTCTCCCTGGGAGGAAAGATTCTGAGAGCTTTCGATCTGGAATTTCCTGAGGAGCCGGTAAACATAATGCTTTACACCGATCTTTCTGATTCAGTTGTTTTCAGGGAAATACCTTTATACATCGGAAAATCCGGGAAAGAGGGAACTTACCGGATCAACAACCTGAGAGCAGATACTTTTAAGCTCTTTGCCTTAAAAGATGTCAATAATAACTTTTTATTTGATCTTCCCAATGAACAGATTGCATTTCTTGACACCAGCATTATTGTCACTCCCGAGTTCTTCTCACAAATTGAAGAGGAACTCAAAGATACGGCCACAATTGATAGTCTTTCAGTCATTCAGGCCGACAAACTTGCAATTTCCGATACAGTTAATCTTATCAATATAAATGAAGACAGTTTAATGATTGGGACGGATCAGGTAAGGACTGACCGGATTTTTGTTGATCTTTACTTATTCACCGAGGATAGTGAAAGTCAGTTTCTTTCGGATTATAACCGGAAAACCCGACGAAAACTGGATTTTGCTTTCAATCAGCCGGTAACAGACAGCTTTTCTTTTTATTCACTTATTCCCGATCGTCAAAACTGGTATTTGAAAGAAATTGGTGAAGAAAACAAAAGTTTTGTTCTCTGGATTGTTGATGATGAAGTTATGCAGATGGATAGTATCGAAATCTTAATGCAGTATGTTGTTGAGGATTCCACCAGCCGGAATGTATGGAAAAAGGATACAGTTCGGTTTTTTTACCGTGATGTTACGGCTGATACCAGGAAACCAAGGATGGAAGAAGGTGATGAAAAATCCCTGGAGATAATAACAATAAGGAATAAGGCTATATTAGAATTAAATGAAAGGTCAGAATTTATTTCTGAAACCCCTGTCAATTTTATAGATACCAGTCACATTAAATTTTATAAAATTATTGATACACTTGAATTGCGAGAGCCATTTAATATATTCAGGGATTCCGTAAATATCAGGACAATAATTTTTGACAAGGACTGGGAATCTGGTGCCCGGTATCATTTTTATGCCTACCCGGGAGCTTTTATGGATGTATATGGAGCAACAAATGATACAATACAGACGGAATTTTCTGTTCGTGAAGAAGAGTTTTACGGCACTCTCATCGTGAATGTAGATACTGTCACTGGACCCCTTGTTATTCAGCTGCTGGATACAAATGATAAGGTTCTGGAGCAAAAATCTATTTCGGAGAAAGAGGAAGTTAGGTTTTCATATTTAGAGCCTGGAAAGTTTAAGCTAAAACTTATTTACGACCGGAATGGAAATAGCGAATGGGATACGGGAAATTATACCGAGGGAAGGCAACCGGAAAAAGTACAGTTCTATCCCGGAGAAATTAATGTCAGAGCAAACTGGGAACTTGGAATAAATGTTAAGACCCGGGATCCTTAGGTTTGTCAGGATAACTCATTCCAAATGAGGGCCCCTGCACCTAAAACGGCAATATTTTTTCCCTGGAGAGCGGAAAACTGAATGGTAGCTTTTCCTTTAAATACATTCAGGAGATATTCTTCAAAGTATTTTTTTGTGGGATTAAGGATAAGATCTCCTGCTCCGGCAAGTCCTCCAAAAATAAATATCGATTCGGGACTGGTAACAGCCATAGCATCTGCAAGTTTCAGCCCCAGAATACGCCCTGTTTCTTCAAATGCTTTCAAAGCAAGCTTATCCCCGTTTTCCGCAGCACGACTAATCATGATAGCATCCAGTTTATTATAACTGTACTCTCTTAATTCACTTGGATTAGTTTCATTAGCCATAAGTTCAAAAACGGTTCTTTCAATACCGGTTACCGACACATAGGTTTCGAGGCAACCTTGTCTTCCGCAATTGCATTTTCTGCCCTCGGGATCAACAATAATATGTCCCAATTCGCCGGCAAATCCGTCATGTCCGTAAATAATCTTTCCGTTTGCCACAAAACCGCTTCCCAGACCGGTGCCAAGGGTAACCATGAGAAAATTTTTCATTCCTTTCGCTCCGCCATAAAGCATTTCTCCCATGGCTGCAGCATTGGCATCATTGGTAACAACAGCCGGAACTTTGAATTTAGCGGAAAAAAGTTCACTAAGATTTATTACACCTTTCCATCTCAGATTTGGGGCATATTCGATGGTGCCCTTATAATAGTTGCCATTGGGTGCGCCGATGCCGACCCCCTTTATCTTGTAATTTCCATTGTTAGAGGTTTTTCTGACAGACTCTTCGAGTTCATTAATAAAAGAGTCGATTTCATCATGTGTGTCTGTGGAGATAGTACCCTCTTCAAGAATTTCTCCTTCCAGATTTACAAATCCGTATTTTGTAAATGTTCCTCCTATATCAATTCCTATAACAACTTCTTTCATATCTATAAACTGACTTTAATTAGACAAATTTAATTTGTGGGATATAATCTTTCCATTCATTATGTGCAAAATAAAATATAATCCATTATAGGGATTATAAATGCAAGATATGCCATACCAGGTTCCTTGCGAGAATTCCCGGGAAAAATATGGTGCAACTGATTGCTGGTATAAACAGTCCTATTAACATTAATGCAGCTAATAAGTCCCCAAATAAAATTGAGTGTGGATAAAAGCCAGAACGCCGGACGATAATTATCATTATTATGGGTTTCAGAGATCTGACCGGGGCGGATTATTTGGATATCTGTTGCCATTTTTTTTGTTTGGAAACGTAAAAATAGAATTTTCCGGGGATATTTTGGCATTAATAGACACAGAATATGGGAAAAGTACAAAATGTGCATAACGACTTTTGTTATTTAGTAAACCAGATATAAATAATCTGTATTTTAGCCACTGATATTATAGATAAACGAATACATATTGCTGATAATGTAACATGTTGTGTTTACATTTCGTTAATTAATTAGTGTCTGTCCATAATGTCCAATATCTGCGTTGCTGCAAAAATTTTAAATCCTCGAATACATTAGTATACTGCGGTTTAAAATTTTGTGCCTCCGCACGCTGTCGCTGAAGCTTTCCGCGAGCGTAGAAGCTCTGCGGAGACGCTAGCGTAGGCGCCTAAAGCTTCAGCGACACGCGGTTGCGCGCCCCCGTAAAAGAACGGGACAGGCCTGCCTGCTGTTGCATTGGCTTCCTTTAGGCGGGCAGGCTTGATCTTGAACATTATGTTCCGATAGCTATCGGAACAGACACCCGACTTTATTGACAGGCACTAATTAAGTTGGTATAATGTCTAAAAAAGTCTGAATAATGTCTCGGCATAAAACTGAATTAATTAACCATTCAGGTTTTGAATAATGAGGGCTAAAATTATTTTTAAATTTCACATAACATGAAAACAATTATTGTACCTGTCGATTTTTCAGTTGAATCTCTTCACGGCCTTGAAATGGCTATTCTTCTGGCAAAAAAAACCATGATAAATATTCAAATGGTTTATGTTCAAAAAAGTAGCAGCGATTACCGGCCGGGAACATTTGAGGAGGAACACAGGTATGCAGAAAAGGAATTTGAAAAAATACTGAATACATATAAGACCAACATTTCTAAGGAGTCAAGACTTAGATATATTATTAAAAAGGGGAAAATCTACCAGGAAATAGTAGAACAGGCGGAATCATATAAGGACAGTATTATCTGTGCTTCAACACATGGGGCATCGGGTTTCGAGGAGTTCTTTATTGGAAGCAATGCATATAAAATCATTACTTCAACTGATGATCCTGTTATTACAGTAAGGAAAAAAACGCCACCGGATATTAAAAAAGTTGTAATTCCTATAAGATTGCATGTGGATACCCGGCAAAAAGTTCCAAAAGGTCTTGAGATGGCTGATATCTTTAAGGCTGAAGTTCACCTGGTTTCAGTAACTACTTCAAAAAATAAGCAGGATACAAACAGATTAAGTGCTTATCTGCGGCAAAGTACAGACTTTGCAAAGAGAAAAGGTTTTAATCCTGTGGTAAAAACCCTGGTAGGGGAACACACACCCTCCCTTGTCTTGAATTATTGCCGGGCGGTTGATGCTGATCTGGTAGCAATAATGACCAGCCAGAGAGGAAGCATGGCATTATTAACAGGCAGTTATGCCCAGCAAATGGTATCACGTTCAGACATTCCTGTTTTGAGCATCACGGCAAAAGAGAAGCATATTCCCGCTGGCTTTGCCACACGGGGGCATCGATAAGAACAAAAAAAATACCCAGTAAAATGACTTACAGTAAAACAAGCTCTGTTAATTATCTTTTTCTCGTCTTTTTGCAAAGAGAAAATGCGATTTTAGCTATTAATGATATACTACTGATAATCATTATATTGATAATTCTTGTTTTGGTAGTATTAAATTTGAAATATTATAATGATGGAAAAAGGATAAAGGTCCTGTTGGAAAAGCAACAGTCTGAACTTAATAGCATGGGTAAAAAGCTATCGGAGGGATATGGATATGCCGAGAGAATTCAGACAGCGATTTTGCCCAGACAGGATAAAGTTAAGGAGATTTTAAATGATTATTTTATAATTTTTCAGCCAAAACAACTGGTAAGCGGAGATTTTTACTGGGTGGAACAAAGAGAGCAAAGGGGGGTTAAAAAAATGTTTGCAGTGGTTGACTGCACAGGTCATGGTGTTCCCGGAGCGTTAATGAGTATTATTGGCTATGAGGGGTTGAACCAGGCAATTATTGATTATGAATTAACACGGGCCGACAAAATTGTAAGTGCCCTGAATGAATACCTGACAGAAACGTTAAAACTTACCGGATCGGTTGATGTAAAAGATGCAATGGATCTGGCTCTTTGCGTATACAATAAAGAAAAATCTCAGATTGAATATACCGGGGCGCGCAATTCTTTATTTCTGGTGAGACAATCTGAGAACATGCTTGTGGTAAATGACAAGCAGGTAGATCCTGTTCTTGAATCGGAAAGTTCACGTCTGTTTGAGGTGAAGGCCGACAGGAGATCTGTAGAACCTACAGAAACAGCCGTGGATTTTACCAACAATCATATTTCAGTGGAAGAGGGAGATATGGTGTATATTTTTTCCGATGGTCTGGCTAATCAGTTTGGAGGTGAAGATGAGAAAAAATTCGGTTATAAGCGAATAAGGGAAACCCTCCTTTCCATGGGAGATATGACAATGCGGGAACAGAAAAAGAAGCTCGAGCAAATCATTAATAAGTGGAAAGGTAATTTGGAACAAGTTGATGATATCACTTTCTTTGGTGTACGACTATAAAAATTTCTTCCTGTATGAACCCGGAAAAATTTTGTTATGATTACCCGCGTCCTGCGGTCAGTGCCGATTGTATAATTATTGACAGAAGTAAAGGTCATTTAAATATTCTTCTCGTGGAACGGAAAAACGATCCCTTTAAAGGAATGTGGGCTTTACCCGGTGGTTTTATCGAAGAAGATGAAACTGTTGATCAGGGTGCTCATCGTGAGCTTTCGGAAGAAACAGGACTGGAACTTCAAATGGAACAGTTCAGGGTATACAGTGATCCGGAAAGAGACCCCCGAGGAAGAATCATAACCATTGCTTTTCTTTCGGTGACCGATAATATAAACATGAAACCTGTGGCCGGTGATGATGCAAAGAATGTAAAATGGTTCAGTATTTCAGAATTACCTTTGCTGGCTTTCGATCACCGGAAGATAATTGAAGATGCGCTGAAATCCTTATGAAGTTAGTTCGTATAGACCCTTAGGGTGTTCAACAAAAACGCAACCCACAACAAACACTCTATCAGCAAGATAAAAAAACAACCCTTCCTCTTTCAACGAAAAATTCAGTGTGAAAATGGCTTTTTTTAAGATTGTTAGTTTTTTTCATTCAGTCCCACCATATCAATCTTGAATACTATGAACCAAACACAATACTCTAACAGACTATATTATTTTGGATGTAAGGTTGTTTATAACCTCAAATAAAACTTCTTTTTTAATGGGTTTAGTCAGAATTTTATTGGACCCTGCTTCAAGAATATTGTATTTATCTTCTTCTATGGCATAGGCTGAATTAGTGATAATTATTACATCCTGATTGAAATCGCGTATTCTTTTAATAGCCTCATAACCATCCATCAGAGGCATCTTCAGGTCCATTAAGATCAAGTCTACATCCGGATAATTAAGGCATTGTTCAACTGCTTCTTTTCCGTTTCTGCATTGAATGATTTCACAACTGATATCCTCCAGTAATGTGGATAAATAAATTAAACTTGGCATATCATCTTCAGCGATAAGAATTTTTAATTTTTTTTCAGAATGGGAAACCTCTCGTTTAATAATATCTTTTTCTGAAAGACTATCTGAAAATAAGTTGCCTGAGCTTAATTTGTTTTCAAAGGGAATAGTAAAAAAGAATGTTGATCCATTAGCAATTTCAGATTCCAGCCAAATTTTACCCCCCAACATTTCAACATAGGATTTTGAAATTGACAATCCAAGTCCGGAACCTTCAAAAGGCCTGGTTTGAGACATATCTGCCTGATGAAACCTGTCGAATATTACCTTTTTATGTTGTTCGGATATCCCGATCCCGGTATCCTTTATATAAAACTCCAGATGAGTTTCACAGGAATTGCATCCTACGGTAATTTCTCCTTTTTCTGTAAATTTAATGGAATTTTTAATCAGGTTTGAGAGAACGGAATTCAACTTGTTCCGATCTGTGAAGATATCAGACTTTTCTTGCGGCAAAGGTTTTTCCAGTTTCAGTGTCAGATTTTTTTTAGTTACCTCCGGTCTGAAAAATGAAAGCAACTCCTCAATTAACTCGTTCACATTTATTATTTCGTAATCTATTTTTGTAATGCCGGCTTCAATCTTAGAGATTTCAATTATGTCATTAACCGTACTTAGCATCCGTTTCCCACTTCTATGAATTATGTCAATGTATTTATCTTTTTTGAAATTATGAAGATCCGGCTTTCGGAGAAGGGAGGTAAATCCCAGAATACCGTTCATTGGCGTACGTATTTCATGACTCATATTTGCCAGAAATGCGGATTTAAGACGGTCGCTTTCTTCTGCTTTTTCTTTTGCAATCACCAAATCTTCCATGAGTTTTTTCCTTTCACTGATATCCTCCTTTATTCCTACAAAGTGGGTAATTTTACCCTGTTCATTATATATAGGAGAAATCAGTGCTTCTTCCCAGTAGAGTTCACCGTTTTTCTTTTTATTGCACATTACACCATTCCAGTTTTTACCATCAAGTATTGTTTCCCAAAGATTTTTATAAAAATCTTTATCCTGATATCCCGAATGCAGAATATTCGGATTTTTGCCCAGGACTTCCTCCTGTTTATAGCCGGTTATTTTGCAGAAGACGGGATTTACGTATTCAATATCTCCCTTTCGATTTGTAATTACTGTAGCAACAGGACTTTGATTAACTGATTGACTGAGAAGTTTCAGTTGTTCTTCAATCTTCTTTTTTGCGGTAATGTCATGGATAATGAAATGTAGTACAATTTTATTACCAATATCTATATTGCGGCCATAAATTTCAACATCACAAATACTACCATCTTTTTTTCGGTGCTGAGTTTCAAAATACGTTTCCTCACTGTTTTTTATCTGCGACAATCTTTCTTTTAGTTGCTCCGCAGGTGTGTTGTTTAGCCGAAAGAAGTTGGTTTTTTCCAATTCTTTTGCCGGCCAGCCATAAAATTCAGCTGCGGCCTTATTTGCTTCAATAATATTCCCTGAGTCAGGATCAATAATGAGTTTTATTGCGGAATGTTTTTTGAATAAATTACGGAATTTTTTTTCGCTAAGTCTCACTGCTACCTGTGCTTCAAAAAGATCGGTAACATCCCGGGCAGCTTCTATTATATGTGTTACAGTCCCATTTTCATCTTTTACCGGTGAAAAGATAAGATCTACATAGCTATGATCGCCTGCTTTATTTATATGCTCATGATGAACATTCAGGGATTCACCCGTCTCAAAAACCCGTTCAAGTCCGCATTTCTCTCCCATTTTACTGCATGGCAAATGATTCTGATGTGTAATATTATAACAATACTTGCCAATTGCCTCTTTTCTTGTTAATCCGAATTTTTTCAGAGCATTATTATTGATATCCTCTATCCGGTAATCACGATCAATAACTAAAATATCTTCATGCAGGGAGTGTATTAAACTGCTGGAAAATTGTTTTTGTTTTTTTAAGCTTCTTTCCGCATCCTTTCTTGCTGTAATATCCTGAATAAATCCTGTTACCGTATTATCAATGGGATCATATTCGGCAATTGAGTGAATGTCACGGATAGTGCCATCTGGTCTTTTGATTTTAAATTCAACATCATATTTATCATCACCGTTTATTAATTTTTCTAGCGACTCATCAAGCTTTTGCCGGTATTCAGGCAATGGTTTTTTCTTGATTTCTTCGATGAAAAAATCTTTTGCCGGATCAAGACCATAAATTTTATAAGACTCCTCAGAAGCTTTAAATAATCCATTCTTCAGAACAAGCGACCAGCTGCCTGTTTTACCCACCGCCTGAGCTTTTTTAAGATGCAATTCGCTCTCTTTCAGCTTCTGCCGAATCAGGTAACCCTCCGTCACATCCCTGAAAACCATCACGGCACCCCTGATCTTGCCATCCTCCTCTTTTATGGGAGCAGCCGAATCGGCAATATGATATTCTTTTCCGTTTTTTGAAATCAGCTTGGTATGATTGGCAAGGCCCACGATGATTCCTTTCTCCAGTACTTTCCGTACCGGGTTTTCCGCTTTTTCTCCTGTAAATGCATGAAAAATGTTGAAGACGGTATCAATAGATTTGGTTTTTGCCTGATCAATCGTCCAGCCAGTGAGTTGTTGGGCAATGGGATTTAAGGTGGTGACCTGTCCTTTTACATCGGTTGATATTACCGCATCACCTATAGAATTAAGGGTAATACGAAAATGTTCTTCACTCTCTTTTATTTTATTTTCAAAATACTTTCTCTGTAAATATCTTCCCAGGATTTTTGAGATTGATTCAAGAAGTGATCTTTCTTCCTTAAGAAAATATTTTGCATCAGTTTCCGGCAATTCATCAACGATAAAAACTTCGATCTTCCCTTTCTTCTTAAAATTTAAGGGTATAGCTGCTGATTGATTCCAGTTTGAAACTTTGAAATTCTTAGTTTGGAAGGTTTTATTATTCAAAGTGATACGGGCTGCAGTCACCTCCGGGAATTGCCATGCTGCTGGAATGAGGTCAACAATCCTTTGTAAAAGTTCATCCCCGGTTAGTTCCGGCCTTTCCAAAAGTCTGGAAATACTAAACAGACAATTTAATTCCTTAATGCGTTCATTGAGTTCCCGGTTTTTTTTCTTTAGAGTCCTGTTATATTGTTTTTGCTCCGTCAGGTCAGTTATACTTAAGCGGTAAAATCTATTGCCCTCTTCCGGAAAAGTATTTCCTTCAATTTTCACCGGCATATCAGCATCTCCGCTTTTCATCTGTATTTCAAGAGATTCAGGATTACCAGATTTCTTAAGTTTATTAAAATATTTATGAAAGTTATCCAGTGAGTCAGGATGAATATAAGCGGTAATTTTTCCCGGATCTGAAATTGGATTTATGTTTACAAGACTAAAAAAGGTATTATTTGCTGCCTTTACCAACAGGTCTTCATCGCATATGATGTACCCTGAAGGAGCATTTTCAAAAAGCAGAGCAAATTTTCTTTTTAATTTTTCCAGCTCAGCCTTTGTTTTTGGTGCTTTCTTGTTTTTATTTTCCTGCTGAGTCTTGAAGGCATTTAACGTTTCAACAAGCTTGTCAATATCCGATTGAGTGAAATCCCGGCGACTTTCTCTGAGAACTTGTTCAATCTTGTCTTTAAGGTCAATAAAAGTACCGCTTTCCATGTAGATAACTTTCTTTTATTAAAACAGCAAAAAATCTGAACGACTGCTGATTTTCACCTATGCTGAGTGTAAGGATTTAATATTTTTATAACATTAACTAAATATTAAATACAAATCAATGGCAAAAGGTATTACAATAGTATTACAAATCAAACAGGTAAGTGTAGTGTATAATTCCGTCACGAAGTAATCGGGACCTCAGGGTTATTTTGATTATGTAGACTGCGTATACCGTTTCTCTTTTATGATGATAGGTGCAGAGACAGGGCATGCCCTGTCTCTCCTCACCCCGTAATGTTTTCCATGAATTTTTTTGAAGGGATAATTTCACTGCAGATTACCGGGGTTAAAGAAAATATAGATCTTTACGATGAGAGAAGAGGGTCCTTTTCGAATTTCAGTTCATCTCTTATTTCATCTACTTTTAAAATATCCGCAGGAAGATCTATCCGGAAACTTGTTCCTGTTTCTTCATCCGAGACAAAACTGATCTTGCCTTTCAAAAAGGATTCTGTAAACAGTTTTATACTATAAGTACCAATTCCCCTTCCTGTACCTTTTGTAGAGAAAGATCTTTGGAAAATTTGTGATTTGATCTCTTCAGACATCACGGATGGGTTGGAGACAATAAAGCTGCATTTGTTGCCTTTGGTTGAAAACCCCATTTTTACTGTATCACCTTTTTGGGATGCCTCCAGTCCATTTTTTACCAGATTGGTCAAAATACGATTTAACAACACTTTATCGCTTGTAATATCTGTATTTTCAGTGTTTCTGTCAATCTCAATATTTTTCCCTTCCCTTTCAAGAGTGCCCTTGAAGTCTTCCCGGATATTATTTATAATGTTTAAGGAATTGAGTTTAACCGGTTTAATTTTGAGTTTGCCTTCTTCAGCTTGTTGAATGTGCCTCTGATACATAATATCGTTTAATAATTCTTTCATGCCCCGGTTTACAAAGTCAAGCAGTCGTCTGCTATCCTTATCCGACTCTCTTTCCTTTATAAGTTCCACTAATCCGGAAAGACTTCCGGCTTTATTTATCAGATCGTGAAAGAAAACCTGCTCCAGTTGCTCTCTCCTTTTTTTATCGCTTATATCTTTCAATGCAACAATATAAAATGATTCTCCTTCCCATTGAAAAGGAGTACTG
Organism: uncultured Bacteroidaceae bacterium; assembly: GCA_964426915.1. Taxonomy (GTDB): domain Bacteria; phylum Bacteroidota; class Bacteroidia; order Bacteroidales; genus CAYRTD01. The sequence goes on from CAYRTD010000051.1 coordinate 17,695, forward strand.
GCAATTTCATAATCCGCTGCCATTGCTTCTGAACCTATGTTTAAAGAAAGACGACATTCTTTAGTAACCGTTTCTTTTCTTTTTTTACTCTCCAGAACGGAATTTACCGCTCCACAATACCGGCAATTTTCGCTTGTACCACATCCGCCTTTCTCTTTGTGCGAATGAATACACCGGAACATTTCTCCGGGTCTTAATCCAAGCACAGATTCCAGGTTTTCATAGCCTAAATTTTCCACAAGAATCTTATTGCTGTAAATGATTTGTCTTTCTTCATTGACAATGAGAAAAATAAGAGGAATGTTAGACAGTATATTTTCCAGAAAGTCTGATTTGGCTATTTTATTGCTTTGCCTGTAAATTTCTTCTTTGCCAAGTCTTTTGGAGGGTGCAAAATGCGTTTGGAAAATACTGGTATCAAAGCGATCAAACATGAGTTTATGTTTTTGTGTAATTACAAATTATGATACGAATTTCTGCCTGGATAGTTTCGTTGATATTAATGTCCGGAGGTATAGCCTTTAACTTCTGCCCCCAGACCCTAAGGGTTTTCAAAACCCTTAGGGTCTGGGGGCAGAAGTTATAGACTATTAATAAAATAAAACAGATCTACATGACTCTTAAGTCCGAGTTTTTTCTTCAAACGAACACGGGACATTTGCACACTGCTGGGTTTAACATTAAATAAGATGGCTATTTGTTTGGTTTCCAGCTTCATCTTAATAAAGGCACAATGTTTCAGATCTTGCTGAGTGAGTTTGGGGGCGATGGAATGCAGCTTATTAAAAAAACCGGGATGAAGGCTTGCTAAGTTGTCATTGAATATTTGCCAATACCTGTCCATTTCTGTTTCTCTTTCAAACAGGTTCAATATTGATGAAAACTTACTGATCTCAATATTCTCGGAATGAATTACCGACAATAATTCTTCTTCGGCCTGTTTAATAATTCGTAATTTCCTCTCAAGAAAGACGGTTTTGTCCAGTATTATTCTTCTGCTCTTTGCAGCCCTGATAATTTGGGATATATCCTCAAAAATACATTGTCTGTAAATTTTATTATGAATTTTAAATTCAGAAATATATTCTGTTACATCTATTATCCGGCCATCTTTTCTCACTAAGCGGTAATATCTGCTGAGAGCTTCTTCTGATGAACTGTTTTTATCTGTTTCTGATTTTATTTTTTGCTGATCATCGGGGTGAACCAATTCATCATATGATATTTTCTTAAATTCATCCATATTCTTATAGCCGGATAATTTTAAAAATGCATTATTGACCAGTTCTATTTGATTATTCAAAAATACGATGATCCCTGCCGGAGAATTTTCCACTAAATTCCTGTACTTTAACTCACTTTCTATCATTATCCGTTCATCGTTTTTTTGCCGGGTAACATCATTGGCTATCGCAAGCCTGCGATGAACATTTCCGTTATTGTCATATTCTGTGAATGCAGAAAGCAGAACCTCAATTATTTCTCCATTTTTTTTAATAAACTGAAGGGGTATGTTCCGGGCAACACCTTTTTTCCGGAAGGCAGGTAGAGCTTTTTTAACAGCAAATTCCCTGGATTCCGGGGTCAGAAAGTCGACGGAGCGCCGACCTATTACTTCTTCCCTTCTGTAACCCATAGTTTCCAGCCAGAAATCACTGACTTCAACCAGACGGGATTCATGATCAATGGCATGCATAATTGCCGGGGTATGGCGATACATTTTATGATACCGTTTTTTGCTTTTAAGCAATTTTTGTGTTGTTTCTTTTTGCACTGAAACATCAATGAAGGCAATCTGAAAAGACGGTTTACCCATGTATTTAATCAGTGAAGTATATGCATGTACCCAGCGGATGCCTGATTTTTTCCTTAAAATCCGAAATTCAAGATCTTCAGAAAGCTCACTGTTTTTTCCCAGTGTCTTAAATATTTTGATTACTCTTTGCCTGTCATCAGGATGGATAATAGATAGTCCTTTCAATTTTAATGAAAGTAACTCATCTACGGCATAACCGGAAATTTTTGCTGTTTGAGCATTGGCAAATATTATGCGCATTCCGCTCAGGATGAATAACCCCAGCTGGGAATTGTCAACAATTGCTTTATAAGAGCTGAAATATTGTTCATAATTCGTCATATTCTGAAAGAAACAATATGTCCTCAGGAAATTTCCATCCGGGGAGAATTCGACAAACCCGCCAAAGGAAGTACTAATGTAATAACCATTTTTATGCCTGATGGATAAGTAAAGGTTCAGGACACTATGATTACTTTTAAAGGAAAAACATTTTTCTTCAAACAAAAGTTTAGACTCAGGATGTAGAAATAGTCCAAAATGCCGGCCAATAACATCAGTTTTGGAATGACCCAATGTGTTCAGCCATGCGGGGTTTACGTCAATTATTTGACCATGTTCATTTAAGGACTGACAGGGTAAAGGTATTTTTTCTAAATACATTTTCAGCTTTTCTTTACCATCTTTCGATTGGCCGGCACTTTCTTTTATGGCAACAGTCTTAAAAGCTTCAGCTAAAAACCAGGGAGGAGAATAATTCTGCCGGGACCCAGCATTTTCAGGCTCTTCACTTTCATTTGTGAGAACAGGGTTTTCAGTGAATGCTGAGATCGTTTCTTTAAGTTTTTGGTTCTCTTTTTTTAACTCATGATTTAATTTAAGAAGTTCTTCATAGGAGGGTTTATTTGGGTTTGGAAAGGGCAGCATACTATTTTTTGTTTAAGGTTTTCCTGTAATTTATAATTAAACATTATCAATTCCTTTCGCTCGCCCCTCTGGCTCTCCTAAAAGGAGGACCCAGCCCACATATGCAAATATACGATCTTTGATCCTTAATATGACACCAGTGTAAATTGTACTAACTCTGGAAACATCAAATTTTTATTAAAAAGTCAAAACCTTCGCATCACTTTTCAAATACTCTGTCAGGTGTGTTCCCATTCCTTTTACATCAAATCCCAGTTCTTTAAGATCGTCATCAACTCCATAGGAACTTGCACAGGCTGAGCATGCCTCTATTATAATACCATCTTTCTGCATAGTCTTTAATTTTTCCTGAATTTTCAGGTTTTCTGCTGTCAGTTTTGCTGAAGGTCCCCAGATTATAAGTGTAACCTTACTGAACCAGCCTGCTGTTTTTGCTGCATGGGTATACATGAAGGTGACTTTTTCCGCTACGTTGGGATCATCGCTCGACCAGATAACAACCAGGTGATCTGTGGTGTTTGTGTTTTTTTCACTTTGCGCATGTATTTTCATAAAAAATCCAGTTAGTATTAAGCTGAGAGAAATGAGCAAAAATTTATTTTTCATTTTAATAAATATTATCCGTTTAAACCCGGGTTATTTTTGATAAATTTTCGTTTCCGGGTGAAAGGCAAACCAGGCAAAAGCAAAATGGTTCCCATGTATCACTGGCCGGAGTTCTTCTCCCTTCATTTTTCCGGAAATACATTTTCCGGAGATATTCCATACAGAACCCGTTTGATTATCCTTAAAGCCCTTATCTGTTTTGGTAAAGGTCAGCCGGGTATTGTTCACTTTAGGATTAAAAACTGTTACCGAACCTACCTTCCGGGATTCTTCGATTTTTTTCTCATCAAGTACAGAAACCGTTTTTGAAGTATAAAAGAGCACCAGTGGCTTACCTTCGAAGCGGTCGTTGATAACCTCTTCTTTTTTAATAACTGACAGGGGATAGATTTTATCTTTACCTTTTACATGAACATTAAGCACCCGTTCCATGGCGGGCAGTCGTGAATCCACCTTATCCTTAAACAGCCGGGGCTGCTCATTCTCAAGATCATCATAACCATTGTAGGGATTTATTCCGTATTCCCGGAAATGCCCGGTTTCGGTCGATAATACTTCTCCCTCCGGATAAGTTTCAAAAAATTCTTCCAGGGAGATCAGCAGTGAGGGTACAAGATTTAACTCAGCTCCGGTAAGCTTTCCCACCAGTGCCTGACCGGTAAATTGTTGCCACCAGCTTTCCGTTTGGCGGTCCCACATTACCAGATCGCTGTTCCTGAGCATTCCTGATACACCAAAATCCAGGAGATATTCCTCGCCTTTAAAGTTCAGGCGACGGTCGAATACAATCGCAGCATTGCATAAGGGACAGTAGGTAACAGAAACGGGAGTTCCGCCAATTCTGTCATTTACAATTTCATGATAGGTTAAAACACTCAGAGGATAAGCTTTGGCTTTTTCATTTATCTCCACGGAAATGACCGGTTCATGTTTGAAGAATATTTCCATTCCTTTTTCCTTCGGGAAGAAGGAAGGCTCGTCTATTGGAGGAATTCCATCGGGCTTCAGCAGAACGGTAAACTCTTCCAGGGGAACACTGTGTATGGATTTATCTGTTTTCCAGTTTACCTCAAGATTTTTGGGATTATTTTGTGACATGGCCGTAAGGGGAATGAGAAACAGGATGAATAAAAATTTCATGTTGAGTTTTTTCATTTTTTTAAAGCTTAAAATTGTCAATAGTCCGTTAAACTTTTTCATTTCACTCATTATCGATGCTTTATAAATCACATCCAATGATATGTAATGTATTAATAATCAATATTCTACTGTAATGTTTTTCCCCAATTTTCCGAAAGTTAACGACCTATTGAATAGTTATAAACATAATTAACTTTTTTATCCGGTAACCGGCTTTTTAACAATAATAAATTTTCTGTCTTAGGCTGTTTTAAAAGCTTGACCTGATCCGTAAAACTATAATTGAATTTTCATTTTTCAAACACAATGATCTAATTTATAAATAATCCATATCCTTTATACCAGATTTACATCCGTCATAATCTCTAACAAAGCGGTTCCTTTATAATCCAGAACCTTTTCCATGGCACCGGGTAGCGATTCTCTATCCCTAAGTCGTATTCCCAATGCTCCGCATCCAACTGCATAATCCGCAAAATTAGGATTTATGAGCTCGGTTGCAAATACTTCCAGTTCACCTGAACGCTGTTCTTTGGATATTTTCCCCAGCTCATTATTATTTAAGAGGATCAGTTTTATATTCATTCCGTATTTAACTGAGGTGGTCAGTTCTGCCATATACTGGGCAAAACCACCGTCGCCAGCCACGGCAATTACAGGCTGTTTCCCTCTCACCGCTGCCCAGGCTCCCATAGCTGCGGGAAAAGCAAATCCTATGGAGCCCAGGTAACCCGACATGGCGAAATCGTATTATTCCGGAAGATTTTTCAGAATTTCCTTCACAGCAGATCTGTTTTTATAGTCGGGATCAAATTGCCGCCATATAATTTTTCCATCCCGGTTAATGATATATGTAGCAGGAATCGGAAGGCGTTGTGAATCGTCAGATTGTGATTTTTTTAATTTGGCATTCAGTGCTGTATTATAAATAATTAATTCTTTTGTTTCGGGGGTGAAGGTCACATCATAAGCATCCGCTATCTTATACCCTTCATCGTATAATAAGCTGAATTTTGTCCCTGTTTTATCTTTCATTTTTTGCAAATATTCCGGCTTTTGAGGTGAAACAGCTATTACGCTTGCTCCTCTTTCTATAATCAGATCCAGACTATCCTGTATTGCTCCCAGGTGCTTATTACAAACCGGACACCAATGTCCCCGGTAGAATATCATTACCAAGGGGCCTTCTTTCAGCGCCTCTGATAGCTGAAATGTTTTATTGTTTTCATCTTTTGCCTGGAAATCGGGCGCATTGACTCCAACTGAAAGTCCATTTGCTTCTTCTGCTTTTCTTGTATTTTGAGCGTTCATGTTCATCATAATAAATACTAATGTAATTGTCAGATAAGTTAATTTCATAATGTAAATTTTAAGAATTGTATAATAACTGTTAACAGCA
>CAYRTD010000052.1:0-23518 GCA_964426915.1 uncultured Bacteroidaceae bacterium
ATGAGCACCTTGATCTCGAACATTAGCTTCGCTGAGCTCACCGCCAATTGGCGGTGCGGTTCTGAAACAGACTCTAATTTGTTTTGTTATGAGATCTCTGTCATTGCTTTTTTATCCTGAATACTATCGTATTGTTAGTGCAATTTCGTGAATGCTGCGTGTTTATTAAAAAATATTATTAATTTTGTTTTAGAATACATTGAAGGTTTCTTAAAATATGGGAAACATTTTTTTAAAAGAAAGTTTTATAACTTTCCACCCTGGAGATATACTATGAAGAGAATATTAGTTATTGATGATGATACATATATCTGTGAATTACTTGTTAATTATCTTAGTGAAAAAGGTAATCAGGTACAGGGAGCATTCACAGGGAACAAAGCATTAAAGATCATTGAAAATATTGATTTTGATGTGGTTTTGTGTGATTACCGACTTCCCGATACCGATGGATATAAACTTCTTAAGGAAATAAAATCAAAAAAAGCCGGCACAGCTGTAATAATTATGACGGCCTACACAGATGTGAAAATGGCCGTAAAACTGATAAAGAACGGAGCTTTCGATTACGTAACAAAACCTATACAGCCGGAAGAAATACTTAGGCTCATTCATGAGGCAACTACCCCAAAAAATGATATATTGACGGATTCTTCCTTTAAAGAAGAATTTGTCACGGGAAAAAGTGACAGCATCCTCAAAGTAATGAAGCATGTGAAAGCAGTTGCCCCTACAGAATTAACCGTACTTATCGAAGGAGAAACCGGTTCAGGTAAAGAATATATTGCCAAGGCTATTCATTATGCAAGTGAACGTAAGGATAAACCTTTTATCGCTGTCGACTGTGGAGCCATACCTAAAGAGCTGGCAAACAGTGAGCTGTTTGGCCATATTAAAGGAGCATTTACCGGGGCTATCAATGATAAAAGAGGATATTTCGAACAGGCCAAAGGTGGAACTCTGTTTCTTGATGAGGTAGGAAATCTACCCTATGAAAACCAGATAAAACTACTGAGAGCCCTTCAGGAAAGAATCATTAATAAGGTCGGGGATAACAAAACAATAAAGGTCGATGTACGATTGATATCTGCCAGTAATGATGATCTGTTAAAGCAGGTTGAAAATAATGAATTCCGGGAAGATCTGTATCATCGTTTAAATGGTTTTAAAATACCTATACCTTCTTTGCGGGATCGTAAAGAGGACCTTATGGAATTTGCCGCTTTCTTTATTGAAAAGGCCTGCAGGGCATTTAATAAAAACGTTTCAGGACTGGATGCTGATTCCCTCAGGTTATTTATTGCTTACAGCTGGCCTGGCAACATCAGGGAACTGAAAAATGTGGTAAACAGAGCCGTACTTTTAACAGAAAAAGAGGTAATTACAGCCGATGTCTTACCCGAGGAGATTCGTTTTTATAATCCTGAACACCATGCCACTACAGCAACCCTGAGGGAAGAGATAACCGACCTGAAAGAAGCTACTCTAATTACCGAGAGAGAAGTAATAGCCGATGCCCTCTCAAAAACCAACTACAATAAATCAAAGGCTGCAAAACTACTTAATATCGATCGTAAAACCTTATATAATAAGATCAAGCAGTATAATATAGAGATGGAAAAAAGCTAGGTTGTGTTTGTCAGACTTTGATCCCGAACATTTTGATCCAGCCACCTGATTTTCAAGCCACGCTCCATCCCGGTTATGCAATTCCGGCCTGCTCGCCTTCCATCGGCCGCCGGAGGCTTGCCGTAGGCGCAGCGCGAAGCTTTCACCGGCGGCCGAAGCCTTACGCTTGCGCTGAAGCTACAGCGTAGGCGCATGGCGAAGGACTCTGCGGAGCAAGGAAAGGCCAGCTTCTAAAAAAAGAAGAAATCTGTTTAACGAAAAATCTGTAAAGGTAGAATTGATAGAAAAATACTTCACTCCGATAAAGATATCTGGGGAATATCTGGCTATATTGGGGAATATTTCAGCATTTATCCAAATGACATGATTTATACAGGATCTGCTTAATGTATTGAAATTTAATCTTTTATTTCTTTTTCTCAGGAATTGATTTTTTGTGGCATAATCTTTTAAGTGTTAATCGCATATTAACACTTTAAATAACTAAATTTATGACACAGATCGAATTTAACCGCTCATTGATAGGAATGGAAGATAGCCTTAAATTATTTGCAAGCAGCCTGGTAAGAAATGAAGATGAAGTAAATGATCTTGTGCAGGAGACATACCTCAAGGCTCTAAAAAACAGGGCCAGATTTATTAACAGCGACAAACATAATTTAAGAAGCTGGCTGTATACGATTTTGAAAAATACCTTTATTAATCAATACAGAAGAAAGAAAAACGGTCCTTTTCAGCCAGGGGATAGTGAATATGATAATAATGTCACGGCTACTCACAGGGATTATAATCCTGAGTCATGCTATTATGATAATGAGCTCAAAAACACACTTAACAATTTGAATAGTAATTTACGTGTGCCTCTGCAAATGAGCATGTCCGGTTATAAGTATCGGGAGATCTCCGATGAATTGAATTTAAAAATCGGAACCGTTAAAAGCAGGATCTTCATTTCGAAGAAGAAACTCCAGAAAATGATAGACCAGAATTGATAAGATGATTTTGACAGATCCAAAGGTAGGTAAATGTACCACTGATGATATGTGGATTCACACCACGATTGGGGATTAAATCAACATTTCCGGATATTGCTTTACCCTGCACCTGCCTCTGTTAATACCGGAAGCAGGTTTTTTTTTGTTATTAGTTAGTATTGGCATGCCATTTTCATTATTCTTTTCAATAATCAAATCAGGAAGCATGAAATTGAAATTTTATAGAGTTAACAGACAATTAAGGAAAACAGGTAATTTACTTATATCAATAATTTTCCTGAGTTCCGTTTTGCGATTTTCGGGTTCAGAGAATTTGCTGGCAGCAGATGAGCTTACCGATAGTGAAATTACCCGGGCTGTTGAAAAGGAATTACGGTTGAATTCAACCACACCCTCTTATTTAATTGATGTGGAAACCAATGAAGGGGTTGTGGTACTGACCGGTTCGGTTGTAAATATTCTGGCCAGCGACAGAGCTGCCAATATTGCAGGAACTGTTAAAGGTGTTCGTGCAGTGGTAAATAATATTGAAGTGAATCCTCCCTTTCGCTCAGATATCGCATTGGAAAATGAAGTACAGGACCAGCTTCTTAAAGATCCTGCAACCGATTATTATGAACTCTATGTTGATGCTAATAATGGTATTATAACCCTCGCGGGAACAGTCGGGTCGTACCAGGAGAAACAGATTGCCGAATTTGTTGCAAAAGGGGTAAAGGGAGTAAGAGGCATTGAAAATAATATCAGCGTGAGTTATGAAAAGGAAAGAACCGATCGTGAAATGGAAGAAGAGATTACGAGAATATTGCGGAATGATAATCGCATCGATGATGGGGCTTTATTTGTCTCAGTAAATGATGGTGAAGTCAAACTATCGGGAGTGGTTGGCAGTGCGGCTGAAAAATCACTTGCCGCTTCACTTTCACATACAATTGGGGTTACTTCGGTGAATATTGAGGAACTTGAAGTAAAAGACTGGGCCAGGAAAGAATATCTTCGGAAGACGAAATATGCTGTAAGAACAGATCATGAGATCCTTCAGGCAGTAAAGGATGCTTTTATTTACGATCCCCGTGTCAGCTCTTTTAACCCGGAAATCAGCGTTCAAGAAGGTGTAGTAACACTTTCCGGCAGCGTTGATAATCTCAAAGCCAGGCTGGCTGCGGAGCAGGATGCTAAAAATGTTGTCGGGGTATTTCATGTTAATAATAACCTGAAAGTCAAGCCACGGTACATTCCAGAAGATGATGACCTTGAATCTGCTGTTGTTGATGCACTCAGAAAGGATCCTGTTGTCGAAAAATGGGAGATTGAAGTTACGGCAGACCACGGTGTGGTGTATTTAAAAGGTGTTGTAGATTCTTATTTTGAAAAGATGCAGGCTGCCGACATTGCTTCGAAAACCCGGGGGGTGGTGGAAGTCGAAAACAACCTTGTTGTGAATGATGAGAATGATCCGTATTTTTTCAATTATTACGGGTGGAACAGCTATTTCCCTCCTTACCAGATCAGAGTTGATGAGTATTATGGAGATGATACAGAAATCAAAAAGGAAATAGAGAATCAGCTTTGGTGGTCACCTTATGTGAATGAAGATGAAATTGAAGTGAGAGTCATAGATGGTAAGGCAGTCCTCGAAGGAGCGGTTGATACACACAGGGAAAAAATGCATGCAGAGATCAATGCTATGGAGGGAGGTGCAGAGGAAGTCGAAAACAATATTAGTGTTAATCAGGATAAAAACAGATAATAAATATGTCTTATACCTTACCGGATCTAAATTTTGATTATAATGACCTTGAACCATTCATAGATGCAAAAACCATGGAGATTCACCATAAAGAGCATCATGCTGCATATTTGAAAAAATTTAATGAATCGATTGCAAATACCGATCTGGAAAATAAAACCCCTACCGAAATTTTTTCTGAAATTTCTTTTTACCCGGATAATGTCAGAAATAACGGAGGCGGATATTATAATCATTCTTTATTCTGGAGTTTCTTGAGCCCGGAGAAAAAATCGTTAGATAATGTACACCTGGCCGATTCCATAAATAAATATTTTGGAACTTTCGAAAATATGAAAAAGGAATTTTCAGATCTTGCAAATAATCATTTCGGCTCGGGATGGATTTGGCTGATTAATAGATCTGACGGAGAGCTAATAATAAGTTCATCACCAAACCAGGATAATCCATTAATGGATATTGCTCATATAAAAGGAACCCCAATATTGTGTCTCGATGTCTGGGAGCATGCATATTATCTGAAATTTCAGAATAGACGTTCTGAATATATTGAAGCTTTCTGGAGTATAATTGACTGGGACAGGGTTGCCGAAATTTATAACCGGTAGAAATCTTTGTCCGGATTCTCAAAGGGATGAACAATTTCACGTCGGGAATAGAATAGTGCAGAGGCCTATGAGAAAAGCGTATGGATGCCATTTTAGTATAACGCTAAAAAAAGAAGAGGAAAACATGCCAGGAATCTGTAAGAGATGAAATTAAGAAAAATGAATATTTCAATAAATTAAATTAAAATTTAAAAAAATGACAATGTATCACGAACCTACAGCGGATCTGACCAAAGAAAGCCGCGATTATGTCAGAGCATTAAACTCTCTGAAAGAGGAAGTTGAAGCTGTTGATTGGTATCAGCAGCGTATGGATGCTACTTCCGATGTCCAGCTAAAAAAAATACTGAAGCATAACAGGGACGAGGAAATTGAGCATGCCTGTATGGTATTGGAATGGTTGAGAAGAAATATGGATGGCTGGGACGAAGAACTGAAAACCTACCTTTTTACCGATAAAGATATAACCAAAGTTGAAGATGACTAAAAATTTATTGACATGAACATTTTAAAAAGAAATCTGGCTCCGCTAACAGAAAATGCGTGGAGCGAAATTGATGATACCCTTAAGGATATTTTAAAAACACATCAAACTGCCCGTAAATTCGTTGATATTGACGGACCAAACGGGATTGAATTCGGGGGTGTTCCTACCGGTAGACTTTCAATACCGGGAAATCAGCCAAAAAAAGGGATAAATTATGGTATACGGGAATTTTTACCCCTTGTGGAAATCAGGAAACCATTTGAACTTGATATGTGGGAAATGGATAATATTGAAAGAGGAGCCAAAGATGCAGATCTTAGCCCCCTTGAAGAAGCCGGTAAAGAAATCGCCCTTTTTGAGGAAAATGCCATTTACAATGGATTCAAAACTGCAGGCATTATTGGTTTACGGGAAGCTTCGGAACATGATGCGATTAAAATGCCTGATAACATAAACGGCTTTCTGAAAGAAATAGGTACCCAGGTTCTTAAGCTACGGCAAGAATTGGTTGAAGGACCTTATACCCTCGTGATCAATGCTTCAGAATGGCTGAGACTGATTAACTTATCTGAAGGATATCCTGTCTTAAAGCAACTTGAGGATATACTGGGCGGACAAGTACTGATAAATCATGCAAATAAAGATTCATTTCTTGTAAGTCAAAGGGGAGAAGATTATGAACTGATCCTGGGACAGGATATTTCTATTGGTTATGATCAGCATGACACAGAAAAAATAAAGCTCTACCTGACCAGTTCGTTTACATTCAGGGTAAATAGTCCTGAAGCAATTATAGTTTTGGAAAACAGTAAATAGCGTTTGTCAATAAAGTCAGCAACGCAGAACCGAGTGATAACGAGCTCACGCCTGTCCACGGTACTCCGGGAAATACCGCTGATGAGATCCCTCGGCTATTGCCCGGGATCAGTTCGGCTAAATGATTTTGAAAACCAAAATCATAGTCTCACTGATTTAACACTGAATGAGTATTTTGGACATTATGGACAGACACTAAATAGAAGAAAGGAATAAAAATGAACATTCTTAGCCTAACAATGAATCCTGTGATCGACAAAAGCACACAGGCAGATATAGTTTTACCCAGAAAGAAGAGTCGTTGCGATCCCCCTACATATGAACCCGGTGGGGGAGGAATAAATGTTTCGAGGGCAATAAGAAAACTTGGAAATCAATCCGTTGCCTGGTATCTGGCAGGTGGCAAGAGTGGAGATCTTCTTTACGATCTTCTGGATGAAGAATACGTTGAACAGAGAAAATTTGATACTGACAAGGATATACGAGAGAATCTGATGGTTTTCGACAGGAGTACCGGAGAAAATTACAGGTTTACAATGGCAGGTCCTGAATTCTCAAAATCCGACTGGAAGGATATTCTCAAGGAAATTGAGAACCTTGACTCCCCTCCGGAATATTTGGTTGCAAGTGGGAGTCTAACTCCTGGTGTGCCGGATGACTTTTATGCCAGACTTGCTGAAAAATGCAAGAAAACAGAAACAAAATTTATTCTTGATTCCTCAGGGAAATCATTGCAGGAAGCACTTAAATCTGAAGTATTCCTGATCAAGCCCAATTTCAGGGAAATGGCTTCCCTTCTGGGAAAAGAAAATATTACCGGAATGGAAATGGAAAAAGAAGCCAGGAATTTCGTGGAAAGTAATCCCTGTGAAATTCTTGTTCTATCCCTGGGGTCCAAAGGTTCAATGCTGGTACAGCCCGGTAAGAGGCCGCAGTATATCATCCCGCCGGAAATGCCTGTAAAAAGCGCTGTGGGTGCAGGCGATTCGATGGTGGCCGGTATTATTACCGGACTCGCAAAGGGATTTGATGTTCCCGAAGCTGTACAATATGGCGTGGCCGCCGGTACGGCAGCAACAATTACCGAAGGTTCCCAGTTATGCCGGAAAGAAGACACAGATGAAATTTTTGAGTGGCTGAAATCTTCCCGTAAAATACATAAATGATCCATATGAATCGTTCGACGTTATTTTACCTCATCATTATCTCATTTTTGAGCACTAAAAGGGGGAATACGCAAAATGAAACTGAAAGAATGAAGAATATATATAAATATGAAATACTAAAAGCCGGGAGCATTGAGCCCCAGGGCTGGATCCGGAAACAATTGGATGACGATCTTAATCAGGGCTATATAGGTCAGTTTGATAAAGTTCATCCAACTGTGAATTTTAAAGTATTTATTAAACAGGACCGGCTTAGTCAACGCAGGCTTGGCTTAAGAAAAGAATGGTGGAGTGGTGAGCATGAGGGCTATTGGAAAGATGCTGTAATTCGCATGGCTTATTTAACTGGCGATGAAAAATACCGGGAAAAGGGAAGTGAATGGATAGAAGAGATCGTAGAACATACAGGAAAAAATGGTTATATAGGTATTTATGCAGAATGTGAAAGGCCAAATTGCCGTTTCAACCATGTAAGAGGAAACGGTGAGCTCTGGACCACCAGCAGAATATTAATGGCCTTACTAGCATATTATGAATTTACCGGTGATGAGAAAGCCCTGGAAGCTTCTGAAAAATCGGCAAAGCTTATTATGGAAAATTACCGGGAGGAAAATTATTTTGCCGTTACCTCCAAAGGAGGGGGCGTAAGTCATGGAGTTGGATTTTTTGAAAATCTTGAATGGCTGTACCGGATAACTGCAGATAAAGAATACCTGGATTTCGCTGTTAAATTATATGAAGATTTTAATAACGGGATCGTCAGGGATGATGATCTAAAAACTGAAAATCTTCTGGAGGAGGATCTTTTATTTTTGAAACACGGAGCCCATATTGCTGAAGGTCTGTTTATTCCCGAATTTATTGCAGCAATTACCAAAAGACCTGAAAAGAAAAAGGCTGCAGATAAGGTAATAGAAAAATTATCACTACACCTTACCCCTGGGGGAGCAATGAGATGCGATGAGTGGATCCGCGGCAGGAAAGGAACTGCGGATGAAAAATATGAGTACTGCGGGATCGCTGAAATGATAAGTCCGCTGAATAAAATAATCTCACTTACAGGAGATTTACATCTTGCCGACAGTATAGAGACGATGACATTCAATGCCGCACAGGGGTCCCGTTTTCCTGTGCTGAAGGCTTTATCATATCTTACCACAGATAACAGGATCAAAATCAATCACCGTGAAATCGCAAAAAGAGAAACTTATGATGCTGCACATCTTGCTGCTGCCTGTTGTGTATTGAATGGCGGACGGCTTATGCCCTATTTTGTAGAAGGAATGTGGATGAAAGATATTGAAAATGAAGGACTTCTTGCCTTATTATACGGCCCCAATGAATTGAATACAGAGATTAGAAATACAAAGGTGAAAATAAAGCAAGAGACTCATTATCCTTTTTCAGATAAGGTGAAAATGACCATACAACCGGAATCGGAAGTGGAATTTCCTCTGATCTTGAGAAAACCTTATAATTGCAAAAACATGAATGTTCATTTACCGGAAGGGGCGCAGACTGAAGAAAAAGAAGACCGGTTTATTATTCGCAATAGCTGGAAAAATGGAGATGTTATTGAACTTGATTTTAATTTTGAAATAAAGGAAATTAAACAACCACCCTCCAAAACTGTTAGCAACGGTGGTGTATATCTTAAGCGTGGAGCATTGGTATATGCTCTTCCTTTTGAACATGAGAGCAAAACAGTAAAGGAATACCGTAATAGTGGTTTCTACCGTTACAGGATCCGGGCAAAGAATAAAAAAGCATGGAATTACAGTTTGATCATCAGTGAAGACAGTGAATATGTCCCGTTAAAGGATGGAAAAAGTACAGATAAACCCTGGGATGAGCCTGTCGTTAGTTTGAAAGCATGGCTTGAAAATGATCAAGGGGAGAAGGAAGCTTTTAAGCTCGTACCTATGGGAAATACAATTTTCAGAAGAGTCACATTTCCGTTAAGCGATATTAACTAAAATGATAAGGTAATGAGAGAAAATGTAAGTATAATCATTTGTGCCTATAATGAAGAAACTACCATTGAAAATATAATCAGAAAATGCCATGAATATAATCCCGGAAGCGAGCTTATTATTGTGGATGATGGTTCTTTCGATAAAACTGAGGAAATTCTCCTGAAACTCAATCAAGAAATTCCTTTTAAAAATATTCGTCTGAATGTTAACAAAGGTAAGAGTAATGCTATGGTTGTCGGTGTGGAGAATTCAACGAAAGAAATAATCCTGTTTTTTGATGCTGATGTTACAGGAATTAAGGAAAAACATTTTCATCAGCTTCTTGACCCTTTGACAAACGACCTTATCCCGGTGGACATGGTGCTGGGTTCTCCGTCCGAAACTCTAATAGATTACAGGGTTAACCCTTTTAAGAGTCTTACCGGCGAAAGAGCTTTGAGAAAAAAGAATATTGAGCCGATTCTGGAAAACATCCGCGACATACGTTTCGGTGTTGAAACATATATAAATCTGTATTTTCAGGCTCATGGGAAAATTATTAAATATACCCTTCTCGAAGGCCTTACTCATCCCACAAAGTACGATAAAACAACTTCAGCTCAGGCCACAAGAGAATTTCTTAGTGAAGGAAGAGAAATTGCAATGACTTTACTTCAAAATTATGATCTTATAACAAAGCGGATCGGAAATTCATTTGAAGAAAAAGGTGACAGTATAAGGGATCAGTTTAAAAATCTCCAGGATGAGATAAATGAAAAAATTCAGGTTTTGTTAAGAAATAATGGCTAGAAAAAAAGTATTACAGGCAATTATATTTCTTGCTGTTGGTATTTTCATCTTCTGGTATATATTCAGGGATACTAATCTAAATGAACTTAAAAAAGAGATCAATAAATTCAGCTGGTCCTGGATCGGAATTTCCATATTTCTTAATATACTGAGTCAAATGATCAGGGCTATCAGGTGGAAACTGCTATTTACTCCTCTGGGTTATTCTCCCGGAATTCATAATCTTTTTTTTTCCATTCTCATTCTTGCTTTTACAAATCAGATTATTCCTCGTGGAGGAGAAATTGCCAGACTGGGAACCATCAACAGATATGAGAAAATACCTTTCGCCAAATTGTTCGGAACTGCCCTTGTGGAAAGACTCACAGACCTGATCATATTACTTCTTATTTTTGTAAGCCTTGTTTTATGGCAGTTTCCACTTTTCAAAAAAATACTTGCCCTGCCTGAGATAAGTCCCCAAAATATAAGCCTGCAAAATACATTGCTGATCCTGGGAATTATAATCATAACTGCAATGCTGTTTTGGATCTTGTCAAGACGTTTTCACTTTTTTAAAAGATTCAGGTCAAAACTGGAAAAGATAAAAAACGATACGGCAGAAGGCTTCAGATCACTTTCCGGTGTTAAAAATAAAACACTTTTTTTTGTATTATCCTTGCTTATTTATGCTTTGTGGCTGTTAATGCTGTACGTGCTGTTCTTTGCTTATCCTCCTGTTGAACATCTTTCGTTCAAAGCAGCGGCATTTACATTCGGACTGGCTACACTTGCTTTTCTATTACCCATACAGTCCGGTATCGGAGCCTGGCATTTTGTGGTGATTCAGTGCCTGCTTTTATTCGGTATTGATACCGAAACAGGCAAAGCATTCTCACTTGTAGCTCATGCAGCCACGAACCTGGTTTATATTCCGCTCGGATTAATCACTTTCGTTTTGTTGTTTTTAGTTAACAGGAGTAAAAAAGCTCCGGTTCTGAAGCTGTCCGATAAGGAGATCAACTAAGACAGCCCTTGAGCAACAACACAGAACCGAGTGAAAAATGAGATCACAGCCTATCCAGGTACTCCGGAAAAAGTCAATAATATCATTGATATTCCTCAACTGTCCTTCGGGATCAGTCCGGCTGAATGATTTTGAAAACCAAAATCATAGTTTTATTGATTTAACAATGAATGAGTATATATTTTACTTGATAAGCTCATGAATCATAGTTATTTGAACTTGTTGTCATGTAGAAATGTTTACATTTTTTGTGAAAATATTCCTCATCCATCAGGAATTTTATTTTGTTTTTCAAAAGTATTCTTTCCATCAGTTCGCGAAATATCAGATTTTAAATAAAATCCGATCCTTGTTCTTATGCATCCTGTAGAGGCTTTCTTTTAGATTAGCGATCGCTTTTAATAATGATAACCGGAAGCATCCGGTTTTTTACTGAGTCTGGCATGAATTTTCCTGTATGATATAAATAATATATAAAAAGGATAGTAATATGAATGCACTCGGACTTTTTTATTTGATTTCAGTAGCCCTTATAATCACACTTTTCTTTACCTATGTTCTCAGAATCAAAGGACCCTGGGGGACTTTCTGGACTTTTTTTCTGATTATCCTGTTAGCAGTATTTGCCGCCGATGTATGGGTTGAACCTATGGGACCCTACTATAAGGATGTATACTGGTTACCACCGCTGGCTGTGGGACTGATTATTGCACTTTTACTTGCCTCAACCACTCCCAGTCCGAAAACACGAAGCAGACTTGCGGGGAAAGAAAAGGAAAACAATGAGGAGGAGTCTTCCGCTTTGGCTTTAGGTACATTTTTCTGGTTTGTTCTGATATTTATGCTGGTACTTGTTGTACTTGGCTTTTTTACGAATCCACATTTAGTTTAATTGTTTAATTATATAAAATCATTTTAATCATGAAAAATTTATTAAAAAAAACAACATGTAAATCTCTTCTTATAGCACTTATTTTCCTGCCTCTCTCAGTTTCTTTGGAAGCACAGGAAGAAAAGTCATATCTGAATCTTGAGGAGATTGAGGATGAAAACATTGAAATTTTACATAGAATTTACCGGATCACCCGTGACTATCCCGCCTTTTCCTATGAATATGAATATGAAGATGGTGAATTGAAAAATGTTGTTGTACATGGTGTAGATGAAGACATGGACAGGAAAAAGCTGAGTGTTATGCTCATGGATCTTAAAGCTAATAAGAACCTGATTAAGAACAAGGAAAATCGTATCGGAGTTTATTATTCAGTTGATCAGGAAGCAAAACCGGTTGGCGGCGAAGAAGAATTCAGGAGCGAAATTCAAGAAGAAATAGTTTATCCTGAGCAGGTTGAAAACTGGGGTGTTGAAGGTACCCTGTTTGCCATGGTCGTGGTTGACGAAGAAGGAGAAATACCTTTCGTAGCAATAAATGAAGATATTGAAACCTCACGGGAAGACCTGTTGAATGACTTGAAGCAGCAGGTCGTTACAGCCATAAAAGAAACTTCCGGTGAATGGGATCCTGCAAAAGTTGAAGGAGTAAAGGTAGCTTCGCTTGTGGTTGTGCCTGTTCAGTTCGATCTTCAAGCTCACCCTTTCCTTCCGGGATTTATTTATTAACGGCACTTTTACATTACAGGAAAAAACCGTATTAATTTTTTGATACGGTTTTTTTTATTAGGCCCTTCGATATGGATCTTCAACCAGCAAAGGAACTATCCTTACGATCTTCAGAAAGCTCTTTAATCTCTGCATTTATTGTGTCTGGTGCCTGATATTTTACTATCACTCTTAATATGATCATTTATCCTGCTTTGAAAGAATTAGAATTACCTGCTAAATGGTCTTGTAATCACCATTCATAGGGTAGGGTTCCTGGCCAACTATATATTTCTTTTTCGAAGGATATGACTGCACTTCCCGGCAAGCATAGGCACAAGCCCCAAAAAGCGGAGTTTACTAATGTAAATGTGCATTTTTGGGGCGAGCATAACGCAGATATCGGACATTATGGCCAAACACTATATAGAAAAAATTTTCTTGACGGCTTGTATTACGATAAGGGTCATAATACTTGTGCCGGCTGCCAGAGCCCAGAATTTTGCCGACAGATCGGTAAATGAAAGGTTATCGTGTAATACAGGAATAAAATAGGCTGCAAAGAGGGCAGCAAAAGAAATTCCCAGTGCCATCCAGATATATTTATTACGGGTAACCTGGTTATTGAAAAGATTTTCTTCGGGTTCTCTCATATTAAATACGTGAATGAGTTGTGAAAAGGCTAAACTAAAAAAGGCGACCGTATTTGCGAGTTCATGTGATTTATCAAAATATAGCACAACAAGCAAATAGGATAGGGTTATAATTATCGCCATAATCGATCCGTATACAATCATTGCCAGCCAGTTTTTTTTGTTGATAATTGGCTCGTTGGGATCCTTGGGCTTCTGACGCATTATACTCTCATCTCCTTTGCCCAGACCTAAAGCCAGAGCAGGAAAAACATCAGAAAGAAGGTTAAGGAAAAGAAGTTGCAGGGGTAGTAGTGGCAACTTGAACAAGGAGAAACTGATCCCGGCAATGATCAGGATTTCCGCCAGGTGATAGGATAGTTGATAAACAACAAATTTCCGGATATTTCCGAAAATAATTCTTCCTTGCTGTATTGCATCCACAATGGAAAAAAAGGAATCATCTTTGAGCACCATATCAGCGACCTCCTGTGCTATCTGTGTCCCCTTTTTGCCCATAGCAATGCCAATATTGGCTTTTTTCAGGGCCGGTGCATCATTTACACCATCGCCGGTCATTGCTGTTATTTCCCCTTTTTCCATGAAGTGCTCAACTATCTTGTTTTTTTGTCTCGGATCCACCCTGGCAAAAAGATCTGTATTGTAGATTCTGTCGGAATTATCCTCCAGTTCTTTCCCTCTCATTACCCCAATTTCTCCCGATTCAGTAAGATGGACTTTTTTTCCGATATTTTCTGCCGTCCCCGGATGGTCGCCTGTAACCATAACTACTCTTATGCCTGCCCTGTGGCACCTCTCCAGGGCACTGCTTATGTTCTTTCTTGCAGGATCAATGAAACACAGGTATCCCACAAATATCATTTTTTCAACAAAATCCTCCTGCTCTTTTAATTCTTCCTCTTTATTTTTATCTTCAATCCGGTAGGAACAGGCAATCACTTTTAAACCTTTTCCCGACAATTCCTTATTTTTCTTCAGCCACTCATCTTTGAACTCCTCATTAATATCTTTCTGTTTCCCTTCTTCCAGGTATTTAACAGACTTCGAAAGCACGGGTTCTGCAGCTCCCTTGCAGGATATATATACTTCATCATTTACGATATTAATTGCCCCCATGAATTTGGAATCTGAATCGAATGGATCTTCATTTATACGTTCTTTCTCGAGCAGTTCTTTAGCTTTATCAGGTTCATTTTCGTTAAAAAACTCCATCAAGCTCACATCCAGTGGATCGCCTGTATACTTATTTTTATCGGTCTCTTCTGCATCGTTGCAGAAAATGGAAACATTCCGGATATGCTGAAAAGATTCACTTTCCGATACTTCATCAAGAACTTCGCCTGCTTTTTCTTCATTATCATCATCTGATATCTCAATGTGCTTTCCGGGATATTCAAAAATGGTCAGAGTAAGTTTATTCTCGGTGAGTGTACCTGTTTTGTCGGTGAAAATAACGGTCGTTTCCCCCAGAGTTTCCACTGCTGCGAGTTTTTTCACGATTACATTTTTCCTGGATAAGCGTAACATACCTCTTGCCAGGGCTATACTGGCAACAATGGCTAATCCTTCCGGTATGGCGGCAACTGTCCATGCAATGGCCGTTTGTATCATCAGGTAAGCCTCTTTACCGGCAAGCCATCCTATCAGGAAAAATGCAGTGGCTAATCCTACCGTTATCCAGATAAGCTTACGGGAAAGCTTATTTAATTTAACATTCAGTGGGATTTTCTCTTTTTCTTCTTCACTTACCATTTCCGAGATCTTCCCGATCTCAGTATTTTTGCCTGTTGCAGTTACTATAGCACGGGCTTTACCGCTTACCAGAGCTGTTCCTTTATGCAACATATTGACCCTGTCGGCAAGGGGGGTGTCTTCATCAAGCTTTTCATCTTTTTTTTCCACAGGCAACGATTCTCCTGTTAATGGAGATTCATCCACTTCTAATTCAGAAGTGAACGTTATCCGGGCATCTGCCGGAACCACATCTCCCGATTCCAGTAGAATGATATCCCCCGGTACCAGATTTTCCGCATCGATTTCTTTGCTTTCCCCGTCCCGGTGAACGTTTGCCTTTAATTTATCAAGCTCTTTAAGGGCTTTCATTGAAGTACGCGCCTGGTATTCCATCCAGAAACCTATAACGCTGTTCAGAACAATTACGATGAGTATGGCAATGGCTTCGGGAATATCACTGAAAATAAAGGAAACTACTACAGCTCCAAAAAGAAGAAATATAACAGGATTATTTAATTGGTCGAGAAATAGTCTGAATAAGCTCTTTTGCTTTTTTTCCTCCAGTTTATTCGGACCGTATTCCTCTCTTCTCTTTTTTACTTCTTCTTTCTTTAACCCTTCTTTACGGGTTCCGAAATTTTTAAAGCTTTCTTCAATGGTGAAAGTAAAGGGGGGGGTGCTGTCCGTTTTTTTGTTCATAGCGGTGATGAAAATTATTTATGGATATATAATTGGAAACAGAGATCGTCAGGTTTTTGTTTCAATTTTTACATCCTCACTTATATAACCTTTTTCCTGTGCATGGCTGGTCATTTTTGAGGTTGAATCAACTTCATGGTAGTCTGTATTCACCTCTTTGAGAATCTCTTCAAGATCTTCTTCATGTTCAGACTTTTTAGAACTAACTTTCCTGATATATATAGTTTCAACCCGGTCAGGAAATTCCATGGCAAGACGTTTGTATATAATTCTGTCTTTTTGACCACTGTCACCAAAAAGAATAAACTTCCGGTCATCAAAATATTCCATTAAATACTTGATTTTATCATATTTATGCTCGTGGGTTCCTCCACCCGATTTCCAGAATTTGTAAATACTGGCGTTTAATTTTTTTAACATGAAAACACCTTTAGGAATATTATTATAATGAAAAAAATCTTCGAGGAGGTCATAAAGATTCCATTCGCTACTCGATACATAAAAGAAAGGATAGGATGACTGATTCGTTTTACCCAACTCCAGCTGTCTGTAAAATCCGGCAATACCTTCAAAAGGAAGTCGCGTCAGGGCATTCTTAAATAACATGAGCCTTAATTTTCTAAACGTTTGTGTGGAGTGGGAGATAAGGACCGTGTCGTCGATATCGGACACAAAGATTCGTTTTTGATTTGAGCTGATAATGCGGACTTCTCCTTCAGCGACTGTTTTCGGTTGTTCTTCCACAATCTGATCAAGGAGTTCGAATGAAACAGGATGCCAACACTGATCCGGAGTATCGAAAATTTTATCACCCGTTTCAAAATCGAATTCAAAAAAACCATACTCATCGGTCTGGGAAATTTTTGATTCCCCCATAAACTCTGCTTTCACTCTCACACCTGCAATTTCGTCACTTGAAAAACGCTTGATAGTGGAAAGAATATTCTTCCATACTTTTTGTTGCTCTTCGGGCTTGGTTAGTCCTTTATCTTCAACAACTATTCCCTGGATATGTACCATTTTCTCGTTTCCGAATCCTCTGAATGGCTCAATTTTTGGAATTCCCAGCCAACCTGCCTTTTGTTTCAGGTAAAGTCTGATCCTTCTAAAGGGTTTTGAAATGAATTTAAATACGGGTTTAATATATGCCATGGTTGAATATTATACTAAATTTGCATCAATATATACAAGATTCAAGCCATTCTAAAAGAAAAAAGTGAAAACAGATTCAAAGCGAAAACTATTATTTGTTATTAATCCACAATCAGGTGGAGATGGAAAGAATGATATGGAAAGCACTATTTCCGGTCTTTCTAAAGATTATGATTATGAGTGGAAAATTTATTATACCAGTGGAGAAAATGATAAGTCTTTAATTGAGGAAGAAATCAGGAATTACGATCCTGAAATGCTTGTTTCTGTTGGTGGTGACGGTACTGTAAATCTTGTAGCTTCAATGATCCTCCATCGTGATATTGGCATGGGGATCATTCCGGCAGGTTCTGCTAACGGACTCGCCCATAACCTTGATATTCCTAATAAACCTGATGCTGCCCTTGAGAAATGCCTGCATGCTGAGGCCCAACCGGTAGATGTGATCAGGATTAACGACCGGTATAATTGTATTCATTTAAGTGATATAGGTATTAATGCCCGAATAGTTAAACGATTTGAGGAGGAAGGTGCAGCTGGTCTGATAGGATATGGAAAGCAACTCTTCAAAGAATTTTTTTCTCCGTCTTCTGCATTTAAATTCAAGGTTTCCTACGATCATTCGGATTACAACATGAGAGCAGAAATGGTGGTTGTTGCCAATGCCCGGGCTTTTGGCACAGGGGCAGTGATAAATCCAAAAGGGGATATTGATGACGGAAAATTTGAGATCATTATCATAAAGCCCTACCCATGGTGGTTTGTATTTCGTTTGTTTGCCGGTTTTTTAACCGGTAATTTCAGTAAGATGAAATATGTGGATGTGCTTTCTTTGGAACATGCCCGTATTGAATTAAAAAAACCTGCAGAGATGCAGATTGACGGAGAGATCATGGAATCACTTAAGTCAATCGATATAAAAATGATACCCGGGGCTGTAAAGATTCATTATTAATAAATAAATGTGAAAATATCTCCTGAAATCGTGGATTTTTTTCTACAAAAATACATTCCGGTTTTGGGTGGGAGGACTCTTTGGTGTTCTTTTATTTTTCGTAAGAGCGTTTTTCCTGAATTTTACCATCCGATTTATGAATTATAAGGCTTACATTATTTTTTTTGGCCAGTTCCCGGGCTTTTTCAACCGCATATTCTTTTTTATCAAAAACATGTTTTGCTTTTCGGTTGTCTTCTTCTTCAACGGCCCAACCATCATCATGAGATTTTACATGCAGATCTTTGTCATTTCCATTGCCTGATCCGGAGCCCTGTTCGCCGGCCCATTCCTTCGCCTTGCTTATAGCTGTGGCAATGGCGATATCTTTTTTCATTTTCCCTTCTTCAATCAGTGAATTTAATATTTCAATAGCTTTGTCCCTTACTTCCGGAGAAAGCTTTTTCATTGAGTCAGGATATTCATTTTTTGAGTATGGCATGGTTTATATATTTTATCCTTGGGTTATTAAAACAGTTACCAGTTTAAATTAGTTACTCTGATTCATTCATTTCTTTAACAATTATTTTACTGATTTGATCATTTTTTTTGGAGGAGGGCCTGATTATTAGCCTTATCCCCCTGTCGAAGGTAAAGTAATTCCATACCCAGTTAGCAAAGGTTATAGCTTTATTTCTGAACCCTACCAAGAACATCAGATGAACAATCATCCACAAAAACCACCCTTCTATTCCTGAGACATTCACATTGTTCGGAAGGTCGGCAACCGCTTTATTTCTTCCAATGGTGGCCAGAACTCCTTTGTTTTTATATTTGAACGAATTCATTTCATGCCCGCCCTTATGTTGGCGGTTAAGATTTGATGCCAGATGTTTTCCCTGCTGGATGGCAGCCTGGGCAAGGCCCGGAAGTCCTTTCGGGTGTTCATTGCTCATCATGAGGGCAACATCTCCTATTGCGAAAATATTCTTATATGTATGTTTTGTTTCATAATCCTTATAGACCTGGTTGATATGATTAACTATTAGTTTGCTTTTTTTTATGCTTCCCTTTCCGAATCCATCTATAGGATTTCCTTTTACTCCTGCTGCCCATATGAGTGTTTGTGTTGGAATTTCCTCTCCATTATCGAGCTTTACCAAATTCCCATCATAATCATTGATCATACGATTCAGTATAATCTTCACACCCATATTTTCCAGGTACTTATGAGCTTTTTTGCCCGATTTCTCCGACATCATTGGTAATACCCTTTCAAGGCCTTCGATAAGATATATATTGACGGTATCCAAATCCAGCCTGGGATAATCTTTTGGTAAAACATGTTTTTTTAGTTCAGCAATAGCTCCGCATACTTCCACTCCCGTAGGACCTGCTCCCGTTACCACAAATGTTTTGTATTTCCTTGTATCTCCTTTATCGGAGTATATTTCAAGATTTTCGAACTGTTGAAAAATATGGCTTCTCAGGTCCAGGGCATGAGTAACCTGCTTAAGGGGAAAAGCATTCCTGGATATATTCTTATTATTAAAAAAATTCACCTTTGCTCCGGTAGCAATAATCAGATAGTCATACTTCAGTATACCGGCAGTGGTTTCAATGATATTCCTGGAAGGATGGACTTTTTCTGCTTTTAGCATTCGGAAATATATGTCTTTTTTCCGGTTCCTTAGTATCTTTCTCAGTGGACCTGCAACCGCATCCGGCTCAAGACCTGCTGTTGCCACCTGGTACAGGAGTGGTTGAAAGCTATGATAATTATACCGGTCAAGTATGATTATCTGAAAAATTGCCGGGTCCAGACGGCGTATTATATTCAGACCGCCGAAACCACCTCCAATAATTACAACGCGGGGCTTTTCTGTTTCCGGAATATTCAGTGTGTCAGGATTTTCTTTGTTCTGCTCCATGGTACCAAACTTTTCTTTTGTTTTTTTAGAGAAAAAACCATTCCAGCCGGAGACGGATCTCTATCTTAGGATACTATAATCGACCTGGTTTTAATTGAATATAAATGCATTCCAGAATTTCATGAGTGAAATAGGCGTATTTACAGGCAATATCTCTTTGCCTGAGATATTTCTTTTTTCACACATTTAATTTTTGGGTATCGGTAAGTGACCGCTTTTGGTGTGGAATATTGTCCCGGTTTTTCTTTTAATTCCACAGCCTTTCACTCTGTTTAAATGAAAACAATCGAGGTAAAGAATAGAAATTCAGTTTGTTACCACATTCATGGTTTATATAATTCCCGTATAATTTTTGTTGGTATGGAGATTGTCTGTTTTATTGATGATTTTAAAAAAATTGATATGAAAACTATTAAACACAAGGAACTGAAGAAAAAGATGGAGAATGATGAAATAATCCTTATTGAAGTTCTCGGTGAAGAAAAATACAAAAAAGCCCATATTCAGGGAGCCATAAATATTCCTTTGGAAAAAATTGGTACAGAAGCAAAAAGTCGTTTCGACAAGGATAAACCGATTGCAGTTTACTGTACGGATGAAAATTGCAGTGCCAGTCCTACCGCAGGAAAAAAACTTGAGGAACTGGGATTTAAAAACATTTATCATTTCAAAGGGGGCAAGAAAGAGTGGAAAGATGCCGGCCTTCCTATGGAAGAAGGATGAAGACCGAAAAATGAGTTATTCAGACCAATAAAATTACTAAAATGTCAAATTCAGATAAAGAAAAAATCAGAAGCTTTGAGAACAAAGAGTGGCGTGATTCCCTCGATTTTATAATTGAGAATGAAGATGAATCACGTGTTGAGGAAATTATCGATTTGCTTCGGAACAGAGCGGCAGAAAAGGGCATTTCACTTAAACCTCACATAAATACTCTGTATATAAATACCATTCCGGCATCTGAAGAAGAAGATTATCCCGGCGACCGGGAACTCGAAAGGAAGATAAAAAGCATTATTCGTTGGAATGCTATGGCGATGGTTGTTCAGGCCAATAAGAAAAAAGACGGGATCGGTGGTCATATTTCTACATATGCTTCAGCTGCAACTCTTTATGAGGTTGGTTTTAATCATTTTTTCAGAGGGGGGGATAAAGAGAAGCCTGCAGATATTGTTTATTTTCAGGGACATGCTTCTCCCGGCATATATGCTCGTTCATTCCTTGAGGGAAGAATCTCTGAAAAAATGCTGGAAAATTTCAGACGAGAGCTGGATCCGGAAGGAGGGTTGTCTTCTTACCCTCATCCTCGGCTTATGAAGGATTACTGGCAATTTCCTACGGTTTCCATGGGACTATCTCCAATCATGGCTGTTTACCAGGCAAGATTCAATAAATATTTACAGGATAAAGGTTTAATGGAGTCGACAGGGCAAAAGATCTGGGCATTTCTTGGAGACGGGGAGATGGATGAGCCTGAATCTATGGGGGGATTAACCCTGGCCTCACGTGAGGAGCTGGATAATTTAATTTTCGTAGTAAATTGTAATCTGCAACGACTTGACGGTCCCGTAAGGGGAAACAGTTCAATTATTCAGGAACTTGAGGCCATGTTCAGAGGAGCCGGATGGGAAGTAATAAAAGTGGTTCAGGGAAGTAACTGGGATCCTTTACTAGCGAAGGATGATAAAGGGCTTTTAAAGGAACGGCTCGGGGAAATTGTTGACGGGGAACGTCAGAAGTTTTCTGTGTCAGAAGGTGATTATATCCGTAAAAACTTTTTCGGAAAAAGTGAAGAATTAAAATCTATGGTCGAAGATCTCAGTGATGAGGAACTAATGAAATTACGAAGGGGAGGGCATGATCCACAAAAAGTTTATAATGCATTCAAAAAAGCAGTTGAGAATAAGAAAACCCCGACAGTTATATTAACTCAGACTGTAAAAGGCTATGGACTGGGTGAAGCCGGAGAGGGACGTAATATAACACATCAGCAGAAGAAGTTGAACGAAGAAGAACTGATGCATTTTCGGGATCGTTTCAATATTCCCATTTCAGAAGAAAAGGTTGCAAAGGCCCCTTTTTATAAACCCGATGAAGATAGCGATGAGATCAAATATTTAAAGAAACAACGTGAAAAGCGGGGCGGGTTTTTGCCTGAGAGGAATGCTGATAATCCAGACTTTGAAATGCCTGATCCCAAAATATTTGAGGAGTTTTTTGAAGGATCAGGAAAACGCGAGGTTGCAACTACCATGGCCATTGTCCAGATGCTGTCAAAACTCCTGAAAGATAAAAACACCGGAAAGCTAATGGTTCCTATCGTTCCTGATGAATCCAGAACCTTTGGAATGGATTCACTTTTCAGGCAATCAGGAATTTACGCTCATACCGGTCAGTTATATGAACCGGTGGATAAGGAAAGCCTGCTATATTACAAAGAAGCTAAAGATGGAGCTATACTTGAGGAAGGACTTACGGAAGCAGGATCTATGTCCTCATTTATTGCAGCGGGTACCGCATATTCAACCCATCAGATAAATTGCATACCTTTTTATATATTCTATTCTATGTTTGGTTTTCAGCGGGTAGGAGATTTGATCTGGGCTGCTGCCGATGCCAGAGCAAAGGGTTTTCTGGTTGGTGGGACAGCAGGTCGTACCACCCTTGCCGGTGAAGGACTTCAGCATACAGATGGTCACAGCCATTTGCTTGCCTTGTCGAATCCTGTCGTTCAGGCTTATGATCCGGCCTTTGCCTATGAACTGGCCGTAATTGTCAGTGAGGGGATGGAAAGGATGTTTAAAAATGGAGAGGAGATCTTCTATTATATCACCGTGATGAATGAGAAATATCCTATGCCCAAAATGCCGTCAAGAAAGGGGATTAAAGAAGGAATAATTAATGGAATGTATAAGTACAAATCCACGCGGAAAAACAAATATAACCTCCATCTGCTGGGAAGTGGCTGTATACTTAATGAAGCCCTTGAGGCTGCAGAAATTTTGAAAAATGATTATGATATCTATCCTGAAGTATGGAGTGTTACAAGTTATAAGAATCTTTATGATAATGCGATGGAGATTGAAAGACAAAACAGGTTAGGCAATAAAAAAGATAAGAACATTATTGAACAGAACACAGGATCTGAAAAGGGAATTTTTGTGGCTGCATCGGATTATATGAAAGCTTTACCACGTTCTGTCTCCCATTGGTTTCCCGGAAGTTTTTTTGCGTTGGGTACCGATGGTTTTGGGCCAAGTGATCATAGGGATGAGCTAAGAGAGCATTTTGAAGTCAATGCCCGGCATATTGTCTGGAGTGCTCTGACAGGTCTTCATGATCAGAAGAAAATAGACAAAAAGCTTTTGAATAAGGCAAAAAAGGATTTGAATATAGATGAGAATAAGAAATCACCGACAGACTTAGATTAGTGTGTTAATAGAGTAGAGTGTTTGGCTTATCATGTTCGGGATCAAAGCCTGCCCGCCTAAGGATCACAGTACTCCGGGAAATACCACTAATGAGATCCCTCGGCTATTGCCCGGGAATAGTTCGGCTAAATGATTTTGAAAACCAAAATCATAGTCTCACTGA
>CAYRTD010000053.1:0-1523 GCA_964426915.1 uncultured Bacteroidaceae bacterium
ATTAGCTTCGCTGAGCTCACCGCCATTTGGCGGATTCGGTTATGATCCAGACACTCGACTCTATTAACAGACTAAATGATTGATCATGAAAGCAATGCTTTTAAATGGGATTCTGGACCTTACAAAAAACTCAAGTCCTCTTATACCAGAGGACATAGACATGCCTCAACCGGAAAAAGATGAAATACGGGTGAAAGTGTCAGCTTGTGGCGTATGCCATACTGAACTGGATGAAATAGAGGGACGCACTCCTCCACCCCACTTTCCGGTGGTCCTGGGTCATCAGATTGTAGGCATAGTTGACAGCCTGGGAGAGAATTCCGTGAAATTCAGGGAAGGAGACCGGGTAGGGATCGGGTGGATCTGGTCTTCCTGTGGAAAATGCATTTACTGTACTTCCGGAAATGAAAATTTATGTCCGGAATTCAGGGCCACCGGCAGGGATGAAAATGGAGGATATGCCGAATACATGAAAATCCCTGAAAAATTTGCCAGTGCCATCCCTGAAGGCTTGAGCAATTCTGAAGCAGCTCCCCTTCTTTGTGCAGGAGCCATAGGATACCGGTCGGTTATGCTTTCCAAGATTAAAAATGGACAAAATCTCGGACTAACCGGATTTGGAGCCTCCGGACATCTCGTTCTGAAAATGGTTAAGGAAAAGTATCCAACTACAAATATTTTTGTTTTTGCCAGAAACCCGAAAGAGAGAGAACACGCCAAAAAACTGGGAGCTGTATGGGCAGGTGAGTCTGAAGAAGCGTCGCCCGAAAAACTTCACAGTATAATCGACACTACCCCCGTTTGGAAAACGGTTGTTGAAGCGATGAAAAATATTACTCCCGGAGGCAGATTGGTAATAAATGCTATCCGAAAAGAAACCGTAGACAAAAAGTACCTGTTAAATCTTGATTATACCCGGGATCTATGGATGGAAAAAGAAATTAAAACGGTAGCAAATGTCTCCATAAGTGATATCCGCGATTTTCTTCAACTGGCAAATGATATAAATATCAGACCGGATTATGAGGAATACAAATTAGAAGATGCCAATAAAGCCTTGCTTGAATTAAAGCAAGGTAAAATTCGTGGCTCCAAGGTTTTAATAATTTGACATTTAAATTTTGTTCCTTCAAATACAAGATGCAGAATTTAGTGATAATGAAAAATAAAATGGGACATTGGCTCATAATAACGGGCATCATTTTACTAATAGCGGGTATAATTCTCCTTTACTTTC
The DNA here is from genome assembly GCA_964426915.1 of uncultured Bacteroidaceae bacterium. GTDB lineage: Bacteria > Bacteroidota > Bacteroidia > Bacteroidales > CAYRTD01. The sequence continues at coordinate 1,238 of CAYRTD010000053.1, forward strand.
CCGGATTGATCAAATGGTTTGGAAATTTACCCGGTGATATAAATATCAGGAAGGAAGGAACCAGGATCTTTTTTCCGGTAACCTCACTGGTATTAATCAGCATAATACTCACCCTTATCGTAAATCTGATAAGATATCTAAAAAATCTTTAATCTTTACCAGTGACAAGTTTAATTATCTCCTTGATAATTAATTCCTTGTAATTATCCCTTTATGCACCCATATTCCCGAGGGTGGGGCTACTAATGGCAGATGCCGGAACCCGAAGATACGGCGTTCTGCTTCT